>SYDZ01000037.1 GCA_005801025.1 Actinomycetota bacterium | reverse complement strand
GTCCGTCACAAAGGCCCAGTGGAGTTTTCTACTGGATGAATCTGCAGGTGAAACTATTCTCGATTTTGGTCGTCGAAATCGTGGTGTAAGTAGCTTGTTCTCTCATTAGATACATGACTGTTAAATTCGGCCAGAGTCCTGTGCCCATCGCTCGATATCGCGCCAGTCCCAAATAAGAGCCGTCTTAAGCGTCGCAACCGGTGCGGGAAACTCAGCATGTCTTATGCGCCATTCGTGTACGACTTGTGGTCGAGCCACGCCAAGGCGCTGAGCAATCTCGTGGGCTCCCACTAGATCATTGATGTCGATTTTTCTCCCCACGAAGTCATTCTAGGAAATCCCTGTCACAAGGTTGTGGATGTTCGTACTCACCCCTATCTTGTGAGTACGAACATACTCACACAGGAGATGAAAATGACAGAAAAATTGGCAGGACTGGTGATCCCAGTATTGGAACCATTGGGTTATCGGCAGGGGTGGGGTACAGCCACCGTTGCTCGTATCCGGCAGGACATACCTGAGGATGTGGGGCGTTTGACCCTGTGTCAGCAGAACATTGATGAGGTATTGACCTGTGGTGGGTTATGGCAAGGGCGAGAAATCGCCACCGAGATTCCCGCCCATGTGTTCTTGCTCCACCGTGAACTGGTGGTGCGGGTGACCAAGGAATACCTTGAAGCGGCAATTATCGGCGAGGCACCGAAGCCCATCGATTTCGTCCGCAGGTTTCTGCGCACCGAAGCGAACTTCGACCCGCTGACGGCAACGTGGTTATTTTTGCAGGGCGAATTTGAACGGGTTGAACTCGAAGGCGAACTCGCCATGGCGATCGCCCATCTGCTTGAAGCATGGCCACAAATCACCGACGGTACCCAAGTGACGATCGGACCCGTGCTCGAAGACACTTCAATCGGCAATGTGGTGTTTGAGGTTGACACGGTTGATGTCACTTTTGGTGATCACCGTATGGGTGTTGAGGTGAACTGGCCAGGAGCCGTACTTGTACGACTTGTGGCTCTGTATCCGTCACCAAAAGATCTTGAAGAGATGGCGTTGGGTGCTTTGGTGCACGGTATTGCAACAGGATGCCCGCCACAGCGACTTGTGGTGTGGGGTTTGCAGTCAGGCAGGGGCGTCGCCATGGATGTTGAACGTGACTGGCTTGAGATGGCAATTGCAGGGACGCAGTTAGCAACGCAAGCGATAGCGAATATTCGTAACGATCGCGGGGTAGTGGTGCAAGGTGGCGAACATTGCACAACATGTCCGTTCAGTAACTCTTGTGATGTGAGCGAGGCCGATGAGTATCCGTTTTGATATTTATGTGCTGACTTTATTTGAATTATTAAAAGTTTCAAAGATGGTAGCTATCAAGAAAAAGCCTGTATCAATTTACTTTTTGCATCGAAAAAAGAAAATGGCAACAGGCACACCACGGCGCAAAAATCGGTGTCATACTTGTAGTCAACACAATGTTTCTTCGTCAACGTACCCCGTTGCCGGAACACCCCCACAAGCAACTAATGCTGTTCAACAGCGACTGCGCCGTCGAGGGCAATGGATTCGGGCTCAACGAGCGGAACGAAACGAAAAAGAATTTGTGGATGGATTTATCCAAACTCCAGAACAGAGGCGTCGCCCTTTTCGTTGGAGTCAAAATGAAGCGTGATCGGCGCGTTCGTTTGCATGACGCATTTGTGCTGGTGCATTCGCTCATCGAGTCGTCGTATCCAGCGCCAACAGGCACGGCTCGTAAGTTGCACAGATTGTTGACACATTTCGAAAGTGATCTGCAGGCCCACGGTCTTGAGTTTCTTGATGAAATCACTGCAGATCATGTTCAGCAACACATCTGGTCGGCGTCGAAAACGAAAGATGGTTTTAAGCAAGTTTCGCCGCGGACAGCAGCGAATCGTCAGTGGGCTTGTCGCATCTTTCAGGGAGGGATGGAATCTGAAGGTTTCAATGAGAGCTTTGACCTGAGTGGCGACACGGTGGCGCGTGGCGAAGCAGAATCGCCACGGCCACTGAACCAACTTGAAATTGACAGTTTGCTCGGGGTCGTTGACAGCACGCTCATCAGCACTGGCGAAGACTTGTTGGTCGGATTCAGCCTGTCAGGGGCGAGTGCGCTTGAAGCAGGGTTAGTTCGGGTGTGTGATGTGGACCTTGGCAACCGGGAGGTCCATTTCCAGGGAGAGAACCCGCGAACTGCTTTGCTCACAGAATGGTCCTGTAATCGCATTGCTCTGTTCCTTAGTGAGAACCATCGCGAAGGCGAACAGCGCTTGGCGGTGGCAGATTTCGTGACGACAGAGAATGTTGCCCGCACCGTGAATACACGCCTCATGAACGTGATACGAATGACAGGGTTCCGCTCAGGTTCTGGCGTGACGGCAAAGTCGATTCGTCTGGGTGCGGCAGTGGTGGTGCTAGAGGCCCAAGGGTTGGAAGCTGCCGCATTGTTCTTGGGCAATAACTCTCTCGATTCCACTGCACGCATGTTGCGCTACGAGTGGTGGGTGGCGAAGTAGTGGCAAAGAAACGGCGGCCGCAGCGGGCTCAGAATTATGGGCTGGACCCTATTGCTGTGTCCGAAATGGGCGCTGCCGTTGACTATTCCATAGCCGAGCGTGTTGATGGGCATAAAGGAACCGCCTCGAGTGATGCAGGCCGTAAGCGCCGCTCATACACAACGCCATTGAATCTCAGCGATATCGACTATTTCGTCGCGTACGCGACGTATGCGCCGATGTGGGAGTTCGCTGAGGAGATCGCCGAAGAGTTAGAGATACGTATCGGGCCAGGGCGTCCTCGCGAATATGAAATTCACTCAGTGATTATGAGTGATGTGATGCTGTATGAGAAATCCACTGTTCGTCGCATGTTCCGATCACTCGACAACGACACAGTGTGGGGAATCTTAAAGTCAGAGATTGAAAAGGCATGGCCTCATAACCTCTCACGGCGTTTGGAAGAAACACCCTTGAGTCGCGACCAATACAACCGCGGGCGACGAATATTGATTAGCAATATGTTTTGTTACATCGACCGTCTCCGTGAACACTGCCAAGAGACGCAACTAGAAATCGCGCGACTCATAGGTTGTTTTATAGATGATGACTCGTTAACACATCCTTCGAATCACAACATAATTTATGGCGATGCCACATGGTTGGAATCGTTGTATCACTCGAACATTGCTGGTGTGCGTGTAGACCCCGAAACCGGTGAGATTATCCATCGGCGATATGACCCTGATGCAGTGCACTATCAAGACGACACACAATTCCCGGGCAACTACTGGGTGAGTGCACTAGTGCGTACAGAACATGCACATGAACGCGTAATTCTTGATGCGCAATTCAAACCTGACGGCATTGGTGATGGCGGTGTGTTCACGAACATGGTGTTACCCATCATCGGATCGGTTTCTGAAGTGAGGGGAGTGGGCTACGACATGGCGCTGCATCCACCCGACCAAGACCGCATTCTTGACACTGGCCGCCATGTGTTGACGAAAACGTCATTGACGAACAAAGGCAAACGCGCACAAGTTCCGTTGGGTACGCACGTATTCAAAGGCAGTGGGCGAGAAATGGAGTTGCCAGTGACAGCATTTGACGGAACTCCTGGCATCCAGATGGTGATTGATGGCCAACGCATGTGGCAACCCTTAGAGCGAGTGCAAACCAAACGACGTGGCACCACTTTGTATGGGAATTGGCGTATTCCTGAACTGGAAGCCGTGAGTCCACACTTGCGCGGAATGACTGCATGGATTCGTCACTCGAGCACCGATGATGAACGCGCAAATGGCAATCGCCGCACACGGGCCCTGCGAACCATTCCGCCAACTGACCCAGACTGGCGACCACTGTTTGGTGGTCGTGAAGACACCGAGTCGATGCACAACAACATGAAAGAAAAATGGTTCGGTCGCCGTGTGCGTGCAGTGGGATTAGAGCGACGCGAACTACAACTTCGCGGCTACCAAATACATCAGGGCATCACCGCTCTTTTGGCGTGGCATTACCGAACCGGGGGAGACGTGTCTCGCTACTTCGGTGAATGGAAACCACCCGACCGAAACCCCAAACCACGCTCGTAATAACTGATGTCGTGGCTTCTGCATGGCCAAAAACTAGGGGTAGGCCTGTTTCGCCAGCCCTACAGCGATTTCGGCGCAATCTTTCCACTCTGAGCGCACTCCAGTAACCTCTATCTAGATGACGCAAGGTGTGTCGGCGAATTTCGCACCACATTTCGCACCATCCCCCGCCTCCGTAGCTCAGTGGATAGAGCAACGGTTTCCTAAACCGCAGGTTG
>SYDZ01000036.1 GCA_005801025.1 Actinomycetota bacterium | reverse complement strand
GGCCAAGTACGCCGAAGAGTTGGATCTTGCGTGGTGGAGGGTCGTCAATGCCCAGGGTCGTTTAGTGCCAGGACTTGAAGTTGAACAACAACGTTTACTTCTTGCTGAGGGAGTGATGATCAGCAATGGACGAGCGCGGCGAACTACAGAGAATTCTTGACCTGGACAAAAGCAAGACGGATATTCGCCAAGGCATCTTTGAGGACTGCAAAGTTTTCACCGAGACGCTCCTGCAGACCTTCGACGAGGCAGGCCAGGGCATCGATTGCCAGCGCTGATTTAACAAGATCAGGAGGACTGCTGGTGAGATGGATGGCGGCTAGTTCGTAGAGACCCATGGCATGGTTCGAAATGACCATCTCGGCGGGTGCTTCAGCCAAGCGTTGGCGGGCCTCGGCGACGGCTTCAAGGGATTCGGCCACTTCTGACTCGATGTTGTCTTCGTTGCGGGCACTATTCATGGGATCTTCCTGCAGGTGTTTCAGGGACTATGACCGTTTTGGGGTCATCTGCGGATACGCTATCTCTCACAACTGAGGCGAAGTGGGGTTGTTGCCCCCACCTGACCATCTCCGAGCAATTGGAACGTGCGCTCAGGTCATTGCGAGAAGGCTGCGGCAGCGGCTGACCCGTGTCGACTTCGCGTCGCCATGTATCCGTAACTCCGGGAGGTTAGCCCTTTGCACAGAAGTGAACAGCCATAGCACCGCCAATAGCCGAACCTCGCTATAACGAACGCATCCGTGCTCGTGAAGTGAGGGTGATCGGACCCGATGGAGCGCAATTAGGAATCAAGACCGTCCCAGACGCCTTGGCCCTCGCTCGAGAGATAGACCTTGACCTCGTTGAAGTCGCACCTCTTGCCAACCCACCGGTTTGCCGCATCATGGATTATGGCAAGTTTCGGTATGAAGAGTCCCAACGAGCGCGCGAAGCACGCAAGAAGACGGCTCACGTCACCGTTAAAGAAGTCAAATTTAGACCCAAGATTGGGCGCGGCGACTTCGACACCAAGGTGCGTCACGTACAGGAATTCCTCGCCGAAGGCCACAAGGTCAAGGTGTCACTCCAGTTTCGTGGTCGAGAAATGGCTCACCCAGAGTTGGGGAGCAAAATTCTCGATGAAGTCATTGAAAAGATTTTGAGCGTTGGCAAAGTGGAAACACAAGCTCGGCTTGAAGGACGCAGCATGACAATGGTTCTCGTTCCTGACAAAAAACCAGTGAAGAAAGAAAAAGCAGTAACTGCCGTTGAATCGGTAGTGGATGTCAATCCAGCTGTTGAGATCAAAACTGCACTGGAAACAGCACCCATCGAAGTTTTAGAAGCTCCAGCAGTCTCCGAAGAGTAAATTTCCGAACACCCTTGATTAAAGGACACCAGTCATGCCAAAGATGAAGACCAGCAAAACAGCCGCCAAGCGGTTCAAGAAGACCGGCACCGGCAAAATTCGTCGTCTGCAGCAGAACCGTCAGCACTTGTTCGAAAAGAAGCCGTCCACTCGTACCCGCCGTCTCGACGGCATGGTTGATGTGCACTCCGGTGATATCAAAAAGATCAAGCGTCTACTCGGCCTGCGCTGAGTTTTACCCCAACCACATACGTCACAAGATCAGAACGAGAGAAGGGAAATCCGATGGCCAGAGTTAAGCGTGCAGTCGGTTCAAAGAAGCGTCGTAAGCAGACGCTAGAACGCGCCAAAGGTTATTACGGTAATAAAAGTCGTTCCGTGCGTGCTGCCAATGAGCAGGTCATGCGTTCGGGTCAGTATGCATTCCGCGACCGTCGAGCCAAGAAGGGCGAGTTCCGCCGTCTGTGGATCCAACGCATCAATGCGGCCTGTCGTCTGCACGACATGAGCTATAGCCGCTTCATTGATGGGTTGAATAAGGCTGGTATCGAAGTCGACCGCAAGATCTTGTCTGATCTGGCTGTCACCGACCTTGCTGCATTCGGCCACCTCTGCGAGGCGGCCAAGGCGGCACTCGCCTGAGCGAGATCTCCTGAACCACGAACTGGTTCTCAGCAATCCAAGTGTTCAACGACTGCGGCGCCTTGCGGGGCGTCGCAGTTCGCGTGACGAGGAGGGTGCCTTCATTGTCGAAGGGGCGATTTTGATTGCTGAAGCAGTGAGCGCCGGCTGGCATGTTGAAGCCCAGTTCTTGACACCCGGGGCCAGTCCGATTGATGGTGCGGGGACGGTCAATTTTTTAGCTGAGGGAGTAATGGAGAAGGTTGCCACGACCGAGACTCCGCAACCGATTCTCGCCATTGTCAGGCGACAATTTGCCGATGCAGACATATTGACGCGATCTTCTTTTGTGATCGTTGCCAATGGCATTTCTGATCCTGGTAATTTTGGAACGATGTTGCGCTCTGCAGAAGCGGCTGGCGCCGATGCGTGTGTCGTGACATCGGGTTCAGTGGATCCGAGTAACCCAAAAGTGGTGCGCGCGTCTGCTGGCAGCATTTTTCGCCTGCCGATCCTAGAAAAGGTTTCGCTTGAAGATGTGGCGCGGGCGGGCCTGAAGTGTGTGGGTACCTCATCACATCTCGGCAGTGAATACACCTCATGTGACTGGACACTCAGAGTCGCCGTGGTGCTTGGAAATGAGGCGCATGGGCTTGCAGATGCCTCGGCGGTTGACGAATGGGTGACGATTCCCCAATCGGGTGCGGGGGAGAGTTTAAATGTGGCTATGGCCGCCACCGTGTTGTGTTTTGAAGTTGCTCGTCAGCGTAGGGCAGCCTCGGGTACGGTGGTCTTGCCATGATTGTTGACATCAATGCCGCCCGTGCTGCCGCTGAGCAGAGTATTGCCAATGCCTCAACCATTGATGAGTTGCGTCAACTTGATACTCAACTTTTGGGCAAAAAGGGTCCGCTCGCTCTGCTCAAGAATGGCCTCGGCAAATTGGCCACAGTGGATGAGAAAAAAGAGGCTGGTCAAGCCCTCAACGAAGCGATGTCTGCTGTTGAATTCACACTTGCGCAACGTCGGGCGTTACTCGGTCGTGCCGAGCGAAATGTGCAATTATCAGCTGAGGCTCTTGATCTCACCGAGCATTTTACTGCCCCTGGTCGGGGTAAATCTCATATCGTCACGCAAGCGTGGCAGAGACTGGAAGATGTTTTTGGTGGTTTAGGATTCCAAGTTGCCGAAGGGCCTGAGGTGGAAACCGATTGGTACAACTTTGAGGCACTCAATATGCCACCGTCGCATCCGGCGCGCAGTATGCACGACACGTTCTATGTAGACCATGGTCAGCCTGGTAGCACGGTGTTGCGTACACATACATCGCCCGTACAGATTCGCGTGATGCAAAATGTG
>SYDZ01000035.1 GCA_005801025.1 Actinomycetota bacterium | reverse complement strand
GTCATTCTCACGTCCATACTCCCGCAAATATCCTTGAAGTTTCTTGATATACATCTCGGCTTCTTCAAGCGGATAAGCGTTACCGATCCACCCGTCGCCAACTTTGGCGGCACGCTTCAAGGCTGCGTCAGTATGACCGCCGATATAGATCGGTACCCGAGAGGGTGGATGTGGCTCCATTGTCACTGACGGAATGTCGTAATACTCACCATGGAACTCGACCCAACCGCCTTGCCACATGGCGCGTAACGCTTCAACCATTTCAGTCAGACGCTTCCCGCGATTTGAAAAATCTTGACCCTGCAGATCAAATTCTTCTTTCATCCATCCTGCGCCAGCGCCAAGCGCAACACGACCATCGGACAACACCGAGGCCGTGGCTATTTCTTTAGCTAACTGCAAAAGAGGACGGTGACCAGCCACATAAATATTAGTCGTGAAGTTCAATTGCTTGGTCACGCTGGTCATCGCGCCGATCAGCACCCAAGGATCGGGCCACGAGGTCTGTGGATCCCAGATCGGGCGACCATCAGGATGTGGCGAGTACGGATACTTTGACTTCAGTTCTTTGGGATACACCAAATGATCACTCACCATCAGACCGTGATATCCAGCCTCATCAAGTAATTGTGCAATGTGCACGAGTTGCTTGGTCTTCATAAATGCTGTGGCGCACCAGAACTTCATAACTTCCCTCCGTTTCTGACACTCTGTCAGATGGTGAGTGATTCCGACGCAACGAGCGAACAAGTAGTTCTTGTCGACAAGCGCGCGACTGCCTCCGGAAAAATTGCCATCATCACTCTCAATCGCCCGCACGCCCGCAATGCTCTCAACTCGGCATTGTCGACCGCTCTACCCGCGACTCTGAGCGAATCGGATGCCGATCCCGATGTGCAGGCAATTATCCTGACGGGTTCTGACCCAGCATTTTGTGCGGGTTTTGACTTGCGTGATGTCGGCAGTGGTGAGAAAAAAGGCGAGAACATTCACCCCGGTTATTGGGGAGCGCTACCGCCAACGCGAGTGCCTGTCATTGGGGCAATCAATGGTGCGGCAATCACAGGTGGTCTGGAAATCGCCTTGGCATGCGACTTTTTGATCGCTAGTGAACTCGCGCGCTTCGCCGACACTCACGCCAAAGTTGGGATGTTGCCGGGCTGGGGACTTACTATCAAACTTCCTCAACTGATCGGAGTCGCGCGGGCCCGTCGCATGAGTCTGACTTCAGAAATCATTGATGCTCAGACTGCATACCAGTGGGGCTTAGTCACTGAGGTTATCCCCCACGCTGAACTGTTATCTCGAGCAATGACTTTGGCCGAGCAGATCAGCGCCAACCATCAAGAGAGCGTGTACGCAATTCGCGCACTCTACGACGAGGTCTCGCCACTTGGTGATACCGATGCTGCTTACGAGAGTGAAAACACACGCGCTCGGGCGTGGGCTAGACAACGTTCTCAGATTCTTCGGGGAAACACATAATGCTCGTCTGTGCGGGCCTTGACCCACGACTTGCTCTGCGCGACATTGCCGCTCACGCGCAACGCATCGAAAGCCTGGGCTACGACGCATTGCATATTGCCGAAACTGTGCACGATCCTTTTCTTGTCTCCATGGCCGCTCTCCAGGCCACACAGACGTTGACCGTTCGCACGTCAGTAGCCCTTGCTTTGGTGCGCAGTCCGATGGCAGTTGCCTACTCTGCTTGGGATCTTGCCGCCATGTCAGATGGGCGATTCCAATTGGGGCTGGGAACACAAATCCGCCCACATATTGAACGTCGTTTCGGCGCTCATTTCGACAATCCTGTCCAACGTTTGAGTGATCACATCGGCGCTGTACAAGCCTGCTGGCGAGCATTTGATGGCTTAGAAAAACTTGACTACCGCAGCGAGCACTACACCCTCAATCTGCTCACCCCCAATTTCACCCCCGATCCATTGCCCGTAGGCGTGACTCGTCCAACAATCTGGATGGGGGGCGTCAACAAAAACATTGTGGAACTCGCTGGACGCATCGCAAGTGGATTTGTCACTCACCCCACTAATAGTCATCCGCGTTATCTGAGCGAACTCTGTCGTCCCGGTTTAGGGATTGGTGCCCATCAGGTAGGCCGATCTGTTGACGATGTTGAATTGGTCGTAGGAACGCAGTGGATCTTGGGGCGTACCCAAGACGACCTTGATGAACGACGCGAACACAACCGTCGACTCTTAGCATTTTTATATTCAACGCCTGCCTATGAACGAACTCTTGACCTGTTTGGCTGGACAGAACTAGCGGCGCAGTTGCGTTCGCTCATTCGCGACCAACGTTGGGGTGATCTCGCGCAGGTCATGAGTGATCAGATGCTTGACACGTTGGTGCCCCAAGCCACCTATGAACATTTGGCGGATGTGGCCATGGAGTGGTTTGGCAAACTGGCTGACGGAATTTTGGTCGCCCCGCCACCAAATTCTGACAACGATGATTTGTTACGTCGGGCGATTCAAGAATTACGCAGTCGTTGAATCACATCGCGGGAAACGACTTCTTGACCCGATAATTGACAGGCTGCAGGGTCACCTGCGACGAGCCATGTCACAGCAATCGCCACGTCCTGCGGTCCTTCCCCAGTCACAGTTCGCTCCTCACGTTGTGCCCGCATGTGCATCACTTCAGTTGTCACATGGCCAGGGTTCAGACTGTAGGCGCGCAATCCTTGCGCACTATGTTCGACATGCAAAACTCCAGCGATGCGGTGAGCTGCGCCCTTAGCCATTGCGTAAGCAAGCCCCCACCCTCCTTGGCCTGCAGGTTTTCTAGGTGTCAAAGTCGCGGCCCCAGATGTCACATGGATAAAAACTCCGCGGCCACTTGTGAGCATGCCCGGCAAAAATGCTTTCAACAAAATCAGAGGTGCGACGGCATCGGACTCAATCACTTGTCGCAACAGATCTATCGGCACATCAGCAAAAAAATCATTGACCCCAGGGCCTTGATAAATAGCGTTGGAAATCAAAGTATCAACGCAACCAAATTCTGCGAGAGCAATCTCAGCAGCCGATGTGATGCTTTGCTCATCAGTCAAATCCAATGCCACGGCAATGGCCCGAACACCCAAAGAGCGACACTGAAGCGCCACCTCACTCACCGAGCCCGACAGTCCTTGACCAGCCAACGGATCATCCACCGTGGTCCCAGAAAATGTTGCGCCACCGTCCAGTGAGCGGGCCGTCAAAATGAGGTGATGACCTTGCTCAGCAAGGGCCACCGCAACGGCTTTGCCGATTCCACGACTAGCCCCAGTCACCATCACCACACGCTGCTTGGAGATCGCTTGTGCTTCAACCATGTTCTGCACTGTACGGTGGCGCAATGGGTGAATCGTTGATTCGTTTTGATGATCGAGTAGCAATTGTGACTGGTGCCGGTCGTGGTCTTGGTCGCGAGCATGCACTTTTGCTCGCTTCACGGGGCGCAAAGGTTGTCGTCAACGATGTCTCAGCCGAGCACGCTGCGAAAACTGCCGAGGACATTCTGAAGCAAGGCGGCCACGCCGTCGCCGACACCAACTCGGTCTCTGACCCAGCAGCCGCGGCGGCCATCGTGGTGACAGCTTTGGAAACGTTTGGTGGACTGCACATCGTGATCAACAATGCTGGTAAGGGTGGTCCGACAGGCACCATCGAGGAAACCAGTGATGCTCAGGTCGCAACGATTATTTCATCGCACCTCATCGGTTCCTACAATGTCGCTCGGGCGGCATGGGGGCATTTACGGCAACAAAACTATGGGCGCATTTTGATGACGTCATCTAGCGCTGCAATTGGCTCACTTGGTATGCCGGCATATTCCATGGCCAAGGCGGGGCTCATCGGTTTGGGTCGTTCGCTCGCCCTTGAAGGCGCGCCTGTGGGAATCAAGGTCAATATTTTGATGCCCATCGGTTACACCCGTTCGGCGGCTTTGAACCCCAACGAGGACACTCGGCAGTGGATGGAGGCAAACTTTGCCCCACAGATGTGCTCGCCAGCAGCGACTTGGCTGGTCCACGAAGATGTTGCTTGCTCCGGAGAGATTTTCACCACTGGAGCAGGTCGAGTTGCCCTGATTTCCACGCTTGGAGTGCCTGGATGGTCGGGCGGACCCGAGATTTCCCTGGAATCGCTCCGCGATCACTGGTCAAGCGTGATTGACATGGACGGATCCACGCCGATGCTCTATAGCAGGGACGATTTAGTGTTTTATTCGGGGCCCGCAACTTGGCGCGGTTAGGTACTGAGCCAAAGGTTTCTGACAGACTGTCAGAAACCTTTGGCGAATAAAATCGCCAATACACACCATAGGGACCCATCCTTTTATGCACATCGGCGACACACCAGAGGAAGCGCTTTACCGCCAAGAGGCCCGCTCTTGGCTAGAAGCTCATGCCGCTCCCCGCGATCCGAGTGGCGGAACCTCAGATCACTCCCATAACCTCGCCGATCACATCCAAGAGTGCAGGAATTGGCAGCGTGTTTTGTATGACCACGGCTGGTCTGGCATCACCTGGCCAGCGCAGTACGGAGGGAAAGGGGCGAGTGCCATTCAGGCAGCCATCTTTGCCGAGGAACAAGCACTCTTCGATGTAGCAACAGGAGCCTTCGCTATCTCCATTGGCATGGTCGGCCCCACTCTCATTGCCCATGGCACGCCCGAGCAACAGCAAAAACATTTGGTACCGATTCTCAAGGGTGAGGAAGTGTGGTGTCAATTATTCAGCGAGCCGGGAGCAGGAAGCGATCTAGCCTCATTGGGAACACGTGCTGTGCGCGATGGTGATGATTGGATCATTAACGGACAAAAAGTGTGGAACAGTTTCGCCCAATTTGCTGAATACGCAATCTTGTTGGCGCGTACAGACGTGGATCTCCCGAAGCATGCCGGCATCACCTACTTTATTCTCGATATGAAATCACCGGGAATTGAAGTCCGTCCGATTACTCAGATCACTGGGGTGCAACACTTCAACGAAACCTTCTTCACCGATGTACGCATTCCCCACGCCAACATTATTGGCGAAATTAATGCTGGTTGGAAGGGCGCTCAAACCACTTTGATGAACGAACGCAATCACATCGGTTCAGGTGGAAATTGGTCTGTAGATCAGTTGATTGACCTAGCCCAGAGGCGGGGGCTGTCTCGTCACCTCCCCGTTCGCCAGGGTCTCGCTCTGGCGCATTCCCGAGCCGAAACATTGAAGTACATGGGTCTGCGAATGCGTACCGCGATGAGCCAAAAACGCATGCCTGGTCCTGAGGCCCTAACTTTGAAATTGGCCTACGCCAACCACTGGCGACTCACAGCAGACCTAGCGTCAGAAATTCTCGGTGCGGACATCATGTTGTGGGGCGATGATGCTGCCGAGGACAATCAGTGGGGTCAACACCTGCTCAGTCAATTCGCTATCAGAATCGGTGGGGGCACGGATGAAATTCAACGCAATATCATCGCCGAGCGTGGTCTTGGTCTGCCCCGAGAACCACAAAATGACAAAGATGTGCCGTGGCGTTCATTAAGTAAAGT
>SYDZ01000006.1 GCA_005801025.1 Actinomycetota bacterium | reverse complement strand
TATCCACCGGCACGCGACGCATTGTTGAACTTGGTTCGTTGATCGCCTTGGATTCCAAATTGATGCTTCTTGACGAACCAACAGCAGGAGTCGCGCAGCGCGAAACGGAAGCCTTCGGTCCGCTTATTCGCTTGATCCAGAAGGATCTCGGGGCAGCGATTTTGATCATTGAACATGACATGCCAATGGTCATGGCGATTTCAGATCGAATCTATTGCCTTGAAGCAGGGCAAGTGATCGCCGAGGGTGACCCAGCGTCAATTCGCAGTACCTCGGCCGTGATCGCCAGTTATTTAGGGACCGATGATCGGGCTATTGAACGCAGCAATACTTCCGAGTGATGAAGGCTGAGAAATAACGCTGATGAGTGCGCCATCGTTTGATTCCCTTTTATCGCCGGGGCGTATTGCTGGGCTTGAGTTATCCAATCGGGTGCTGATGCCTGCGATGGATATGAATCTTTGTGTTGACGGTGAAATGAGTGACGGCGAGATTGCCCACTACAGTGCGCGAGCGGCAGGTGGGACGGCGATGGTGATTACTGGAACGGGTGCGGTGGCCTGGCCGATAGGAGCGACCTCACTTCATCAGCCCGCGTTTTCTGATGATCATTTTATTCCTGGCATTCGACGCTTAGCTGATTCGGTACATGCCGCTGGCGGCAAGTTATGTATGCAGTTATGTCATCACGGAAAAACTGCAAGTGTTGATGTGGCGCAAGGGCGTCCACAACTGGTGCCGTCGTTGTTAGAAGGCCAGATGAATATGAGTGCCCTGCGCGACAATCCAATGTCAGAGTTGATGGCTTTGGCGACCGCCACACAAGGAAAAAAAGCAACTCACAAAGTCGCCGACGAAGATGATCTGGCATGGGTCATTGATCAATTTGCTCAAGCCGCCCGACGAGTTCAATCCGCGGGCGTTGATGCGATAGAAATTCATGCCGCTCACGGTTACTTGTTGTCATCATTTCTCTCGCGTGGATACAACAGACGCGAGGACCGCTGGGGTGGATCCTTGGAAAACCGTGTTCGCCTGACGTGCGAGGTCGTTCGCTCGGTGAAGGCGGTAGTTGGTAAAAACTACCCAGTACTTGTGCGGGTGAATGGATATGAATATGGCCTTGAGGATGGTCTGCGACCAGAGGAAACGGCCCGAGCGGCGGCTTTCATCGAAGAGGCAGGTGCAGATGCGATTCATGTGTCGGCCAATGCGCACAATCCCTTCGCTGACTTCACTCAAGGTCCATTGCCAACAGAAATTGCCCAGTACCGCGATTTTGCGAAAAAGATTAAACAGCATGTGACCATCCCCGTTGTGGCTGTGGGTCGGATGTTGCCCGAAGTGGCTAATGCGATGATTGCCGCTGGGGAGTGCGATTTTGTTTCCATGGGCCGCCAATTATTAGCAGATCCAGATTTAGTCATCAAACTTCAGCGCGGTCAGTATCAATCTGTGCGACCCTGCATAAATTGTTATGTCTGCGTTGAGCAAAACTTTTTTGACGGAAATCCAAAGTGCGCAGTGAATCCTGCTCTGTGCAATGAAAGCGTTGCAGTACTCGCGCCCATGTTCACAGCAAAACATGTCGTTGTCATTGGTGGCGGACCTGGCGGAATGGAGGCGGCCCGTGTTGCCGCTACTCGCGGTGCCAAAGTCACGCTCATTGAAAAAGGGTCACGACTCGGCGGCACATTGTGGTTTTCACAATTGACGACCCCAGCCAACGGGCCACTTCTTGATTGGCTGACCTTTGAGATCAGGCGACTAGGAGTCGATGTGTTGCTCTCGACAATGGCCACGAGCGAGGTCGTCAGAGCATTGAATCCAGATGAGGTGGTTGTAGCCACTGGAGCCCGTCGGGGACTACCAGATGTCCCTGGTGCAGATTTGCCACACGTTTTGACTGGTGATGCATTGCGCTCCTTGATCGCAGGAGATGACGATGCCAATGTTCAATCACTCAGTCGTCTGGAGCGGAGTTTGATCAGTGTCGGTCGCTCCGTCGGACTATTGCGTAATGCAGCGCGGTTGCGCACGCTCTCCAAGTCGTGGATGCCAGTGGGTAAACGAGTCGTTGTCATTGGTGGGAGTTTGGTCGGACTTGAACTTGCTGAATTTTTAGCGCGACGCCATCGCCTTGTCACAGTTTTGGAGCATGGTCAGCACATGGGTCTTCCCATGGCGATGCCGAGGCGTTGGACTGCGGTGAGTACAGCAAACAAACTTGGCGTTGTCTTAATACGTGAAGCATCAGTCGTCTCCATCAATTCAGTAAGTGTTCGTTATCGCAGTGGCGAAGAAGAATTTGAAGTGCGCGCAGACACTGTGGTGGTGGCCTCGGAGGTCTATCCAGATTCCCATGTGGCAGATTCGTTACAGGACTTGTCGGTTCCCGTACACATCATCGGCGATGCCAAGACAGTTGACTACATTGAGGGCGCCATGCATTCAGCGCATGAGGTGGCCCGTGGACTCTGAGAATGAGGTTCTGACTTTCGCTGATCATGTTCGGGCACGTGCCAATGATGACAATGTGGCGATTCGCTTTGAAGAGATTTCTCTGACCTATCGCCAATGGTGCGTACAAGTTGCCGCTCGGGCTGCGCTGTGGCGCCAAGTCTTAGCGGAGAGACCCCGAGACACACCGCCCCATATTGGTGTTTTGCTGGACAACACCCCTGAATTCACTATGTGGCTTGGCGTTGCAGCAGTGACGGGTTCAGTAGTCGTCGGTATTAATCCAACTCGTCGTGGGGCTGAGTTAGCGCGCGATGTTGTACACACCGCCTGTCAGATCGTGATCACTGAAGAACATCAGATGGCTTTGCTAGATGGTCTTGATCTCGGTGAGGCTAACGGCTCTGTTCTTGTGACTGAGTCGCAGGAATATCTTGATCTCGTGGACTCTTATCTGGGTGCAGACCTGCCGTCGGCACAGGACTGTCCCGTCGACCCGGCAGCTACATTTCTCTTGCTTTTTACCTCAGGTACTAGTGGTGCTCCGAAAGCTGTGATCACAAGCCACCAGAGGCTAGGCGCCGTAGCAGTTTCGATGAAGTCCATCTTGGACTTGACGCAAGATGACACGACGTACATCTGTATGCCTCTCTTTCACTCCAACGCTCTTTTCACGGCGTGGGGTCCCAGTTTGGCCAACGGTACTTGTATCGCTCTACGACGAAAGTTTTCCGCCAGTGAGTTCTTGAGCGATGTACGCAAGTTTGGTGCGACGTATTTCAATTATGTCGGCAAACCCTTGGCCTACATTTTGGCCACTCCTGAACAAGATGACGACTCCGACAATCCGTTACAACGCGGTTTCGGAAACGAAGGATCTGAAATGGATTTGGAGCGCTTCGCCAAACGTTTCGGCTGCAAACTCACTGACGGATATGGTCAGACCGAGGGCGGGGTATCCATCGTTCGTGTTCCAGGAATGCCGCAGGGTTCATTGGGTATTTCTCCTCAGGGAGGAATCACGGTACGTAGCCCCGACACGGGCGAGGAGTGCCCGCCAGCAAAGTTTGATGGCGATGGCCGTCTGTTGAATGCCGAAGAGGCCACAGGCGAGATCGTCAATTCAGGGCGTGGAACTTTTGAGGGCTACTGGAATAACGTTGAGGCCAATAACGAGCGAATACGTAATGGTGCCTATTGGACTGGCGACTTGGGTTATCGCGATGCGAATGGTTTTTTCTTTTTTGCTGGTCGCAGTGCCGATTGGATGCGTGTTGATGGAGAGAACTTTGCTGGTGCTCCCATTGAACGTATCGTGATGCGTCATCCTGATGTGATCCTGGCTGCCGTGTATGGAGTACCTGATCCCGAGATTGGTGATCGGGTAATGGCTGCGGTGCAACTGCAACCAGGGGCCCACTGGGATTCGGTGGAGTTTGCTGCATTTCTTGATGAGCAAAGCGATCTCGGTCCGAAGTGGGTGCCAACTTTTGTACAAATTGTTGAACAACTTCCCCTAACGCAAACTAATAAGGTGATCAAACGCGACTTAGTTGTGCGTCGTTGGCACGATGTTGAAAATAATGAGAATGCTCAGGTCTGGTGGCGGACAGGTAAGGAAATCCGCTTTGAAAGGTTCACGAAAAATGATGCTGATGCGTTACGCGCCAAATTTCAAAGAAGTAATCGCGGCTCAAGCCTGATCTAAAATCGGCTAAGGGATTAAGGCGATCTTGCCAGCAACCTGGCGATCCTCAAGATCCTGCAGGGCTTGAGCGGCCTCGGCGAGGGGATACGTGTGAGGTTCAACAGGGTGAAGTTTGCCGGCAACGATCAAAGCGATAACTCCTTGCAGCATGGCCTCGTTCAACTCAGGATTCCTGCCTGACCAAGAACCCCAGTCAACTCCGATGACACGGCGGTTTCGTAATAAAACCTGATTCGCTGGGAGTTTTGGAATACCAGCCACAAAGCCAATCACTAAATACTGACCGTCGTCAGTGAGGGCGCGCAGACAGGTTTCGCCAAGTTCTCCTCCGACTGGGTCGTAGAGATAATCAACGCCTCCGCCAGAAAGTCGTTTGGCTTCTTCTT
>SYDZ01000034.1 GCA_005801025.1 Actinomycetota bacterium | reverse complement strand
GAGTATGGACGTGAGAATGACGACTTCGAAATTATTTGTGGTCTCTACGCAATGCCGACTGCTGATCTATATAAGCGCGCCGAAGAAGAGATGGGGATGACAGGAACTTTGTGTATGCCGTGGGCCTTAGGTAACCCATCGGCAGGGGATCATGCGGGACTTGAAGAAATGGCGAGTGCTTTCAAGCCATATATCAATGATTTCGCCACCAACATTGTCTCGCAGTGTCAATAAAAATGATTGTTGGAGATTCACCCCGGCCAAATGAGTGATTGCATTTCGGTGTAGCACAACATGCCGAAATCGCCACCGTCACGTCCTACTCCGCTCATCTTGAAACCACCGAATGGTGCTTCGTGATTTCGCTGGGCGGAGTTGATGCCAACATTGCCGCTGCGAAGTTGGCGGGCAATGCGGTAGGCGCGATCTGTGTCCTGTGAAAAGACATAGTCATACAAACCGAATTCGGTTCCATTGGCGATGGTGATACCTTCGTCTTCGTCGTCAAAAGGAATGACCACAACAACTGGTCCGAAGATTTCTTCTTGCACTGGCGACATATCGGCGCGACAGCCAGCGATCAGTGTCGGAGCCACGTAGAAGCCGCGTTCCATATGTGTGGGTCGACGGCCGTCAACGATGACGTCTGCGCCCTCATCGGAGCCAGCTTGGATATAACTTTCAATGCGCCCACGCTGAGCGGCTGAGATAACAGGGCCGACCAACGTGTCCATCGCAGTTGGATCACCGACCTTCAAATTGGGGGCAATGGCCGCAAGAGCGGCAACCAGTTCGTCATAACGACTGCGATGCACAATTGCTCGCGTCGGTGCGGTGCAAATTTGGCCACTATGAAATGACCAAACACTTTGGATCGCTCCAACTGCTTTGGCGATATCGGCGTCATGCAAAACGAGACCGGCACCTTTGCCGCCAAGTTCCAGCAACTGACGCTTCATGGTTGCGGCTCCTGCCTCCATGATTCGTACTCCGACGCTAGTTGAACCAGTGAATGAGACCATGTCCACGTTGGGACTCGTTGTCAAGGCTGCAGCGGGGGCTGGCTGTGATGAAGTGATGACATTGACGACACCTGGGGGAAAGCCAACTGCGTGCATGATTTCGGCAAGTTCAATAATCGCCAGCGGATCCTGTGGGGCTGGCTTCATCACCACGGTGCAACCCACTGCTAATGCTGGAGCAATCTTGCCGACCATATTCACGAGAGGAAAGTTGTAGGGCGAGATACATGCCACGACGCCAACTGGTTGGCGATGGACAACTCCACCGATCAACCCACCGGCTGCTAATGGGGTCGCCTGCATGACTGAGGGAGGTAACGCAATATCCCAACTGCGGGTGGCACTGCGCGCGTAGCGCTCGCAGCGTTCAATTGCGACTGGTACTTGCATGCGCGATCCGACCATTGCCGTTGCCCCAGTTTCACTGATAATCAGTGGAACTAAATCTCCTTGTCGCTCGCGCAAGGTGTCGGCTAAAGCCTGCAGTAGGCGCGCCCTCTCGGTGGGAGGGGTGCGCCACCAAGCGGGAAAAGCGTCTTGAGCCGCTTGGGCGGCAGCCTCTGCTTGGGCGACTGAGGCTTCAGGGGCGTAACCCACGATTTCTTCAGTGGCTGGATTGACCACTGCGCAGGTACCTTCATCTCCGACGACCCATTGACCCCCAATGAGCAATTTGTAGGTCTTGTCAATACTTGCCGTGGACTGCGCCATGTGGTTTCTCCTCGTGCGACTGCGATGCTCAGGCTACAATCTGACGCATCGTCAGATTCCATCGCAGTCAGATTAGATGGGACTCTGGGGTAACTCAAACTCTGAAAGAAGCAGGCACAAGATGTTCGACATCGTGATTCGTGGTGGGATTGTTATTGACGGAACTGGCGCTCCCAGTCGTCAAGCAGATATCGCATTGAAAGACGGGCGGATTGTCGCCGTTGGCGTGGTCGATGAGACCGGGGTTGAGGTCATTGACGCCACGGGAATGATGGTGACGCCAGGTTTCATTGACCCACACACCCATTACGACGCCCAACTTTTGTGGGATCCAACGGCCAGTCCATCCAGTGTTCATGGAGTGACGACAATCGTTGGTGGCAACTGTGGGTTTACACTTGCCCCGCTATTACCAGGAGACGCGGACTACTTACGCAAGATGATGTCCAAAGTTGAAGGTATGCCTTTGGCCGCTCTCGAAAACGGAACTGATTGGTCATGGGAATCATTCGCCGAATATCTCGGCCGGCTTGAAGGAAAAATTTCCGTGAATGCCGGTTTTCTTGTCGGACACTGCGCAATTAGACGCTATGTCATGGGTCCAGCCGCCGTTGGTGAAGAGGCGACGGCTGAAACCATCGTCGCCATGCGCGCCGAATTAGCGAAGTCAATCAAGGCTGGCGCTCTGGGCTTTTCTTTTACTAACAGCACCTCGCACAGTGATGGTGATGGCGAACCCGTGGCTAGTCGTTGGGCAACTCATGACGAACTTTTGGCATTATGCGAAGAAGTGAGTTTGCATGAGGGGACAACCCTTGAGGGTATCGTGCCCGGCTGTTTGGATCGATTCGCTGATGATGAGATTGAACTGCTTGGCAAAATGAGCGCTGTCGCCAATCGTCCGATGAACTGGAATGTTCTCACAGTTGATTCACGTGAACCAGATCGGGTGGCACGGCAAATATCGGCTTATGACCGTTCGCTAGAACTTGGTGGACGCGTCATTGCTCTGACAATGCCTGTTCAAGTCCCCATGAATATGAGCTTCTTGAACTTTTGTGGACTCTGGCTATTGCCAGGCTGGCAAAAAATACTGGGTGTGCCGTTGGCTCAACGCATTGAAACTCTCAAGGATCCAGACACTCGCGTCTACCTCCTAGAAAACAGTTTGTCGCAGGCCGCTGGAGTCTTTCGGCGTCTCGCCGACTGGGGGGATTACATCATCGGTGATACATATTCGGCGGCGAACGAAGGTCTCAAAGGTCGTTCAGTTCGCGAGATAGCCCAAGAACGATCCAAGAGTTCCTTTGGAACATTACTGGACATTGTGATCGCCGATGACCTGCAAACAATATTGTGGCCTCAACCCCAAGATGACGATGCCGAATCGTGGCGCATGCGTGCCGAACTTTGGCAAGATGGACGAGCCTTGATTGGTGGATCGGATGCTGGCGCGCACCTTGACCGTATGTGTGGCGCGCCGTACCCGACGCGTTGGTTGGCGGATTGTATTCGCGGTCGCAAATTGGTACCGGTTGAATATGCAGTACAAATGATGACCTCGCAGCCTGCCAAATTATTCGGGCTCGTGGATCGTGGCGAATTACGAGTCGGCGCTCATGGTGACATCGTTATCTTTGATGCGGATGAAATTGCTTCAGAGCAAGCCAAGTTAGTGACTGACTTACCTGGTGCTTCAGCGCGTCTCAGCGCTGGCTCAATGGGAGTGAAGCGGGTCCTCGTGAACGGAGTCACCATTGTCGAGAACGGTATTGCAAATGGTGCAGTTCCAGGCACGGTACTGAAGTCGGGTATTGATACTCATACCGTGACGGCTCGCTAATTGATCGAAGAATATACATCTCAAAAGGGCCGCCCTCACGGGCGGCCCTTTTGGCTGAAGTTTTTATTCAAACTTTCAACTAACCAATGGGCACCCAATCACTGATGACTACTCCACAGTTCACTGGAGCAGCACATCCGTTATACAAGCCATTGGCATCGGCAGGTGTGTCCACTGTTGCAGCGGTGACGACTACGGTATGCACGGCATTTGAGGCGTAGGCCTTGCCAGGTCCAAACCCGCCAGATCCTCCAGCAAGAACAGCGAGTGGGATTTCGCTCAGATTGAGAATCGCCGCCAGCGTTGAAGCTCGAGTTGGGTTCACTCCAGCAGCTGTCAGACCAAGATTCAAAATATTAGCTAAGGCACATTCCTGTGGTGCGTAGTCTGAACTCACAACTTTGCCGGCGACGTCCGTCAGGATTTGACCCGCTGGTACGCCAGGGTACGACTTGTTGCCAAAGTACGCTTCGAAACTTTCATCGAAGAACGCACGGCACTCGGCTTCAAATGCATTGTCGGGACGAATTGTCTTGCCGTCCGTCATATGGTCGTAAGTGGTGATGCACTCACTGCCAACAGCCGCTGCAGGTGCACGGCTCAGACCAAATGCCGAACAGCCCGACGAGCTTGTGTCCAGCAAGGAAAAAGTAAGACCAGCGCTGGCCGCGGCTGTCCAAAAGCCAGTGTTTTCCGTGAACGGTGAAGCCAGCATCAATCAGTGTTTGCTCAGCGGCTTTGCCGGCGGCTTGAACTGCTGGGGAGTTGTTGGAAAGAATGCCAACAGTTGACCCAGCAACAGCCTCTGGGGTTCCAATCCAAGCATTGACTCCCGCACTTCCGATCACTTCGGCTGGAGCAGCAAGAGAGATAGCCAGTCCTGTTTCGAGTTCGCTGAGTGACATCACATCGCCATACATGATCGGCATGCCAGCATCTAACAGGCATTTGCGAGCAACGGACGAGAGAACAGTTCCGTTGATGACCATGAACAACTCGTTGTCAACTGTTGCAGCAGCGCACAAGGTGTCAAAGGTGCTTGGGTCAAGCGGATTCCATACCAATTGGAAAAGCTCAATCATGCGACCGTTAATGCCGCCAGCAGCATTCCACTTTTGCACGAAGACATCCCAACGATCAAACAAATGCGCCGTCGTCAACGTTTCGGGAATCGAAATTCCCATGGCACGAATGGCCTCAAGGTCAGAGATTGCGACGCCAATTTTGATGGTGTCGGCAGTGACACCGATATCTGATGCAGTCCGCTCTTCAGTGACAGGAGCATCGGTTGATGGCGCCTCTGTTGAAGGCGCTTCGGTTGCTATTGAGTCGCTATCGCTGCCACCGCATGCCGCCACTATGAGCGCGCAGCTGGCGAGGACTGCGACTATAAAACGGGATTTCTTCATATTGCTTCCCCTTTGGAGTTCGATTAGATGTCGGGCCTCGTGGCGACGACAAAAAGAAACTAGCAGAAAATGGGGGACTTTCTGACGGTCCGTCAGAAAGTCCTGATTGGCCATCAGAAATACGGGGTACGGCGGCTAAGGTTTTGGAGGAAAGCAGGGCGATGATGCAAGAAAGTGAACCAACAGCGACCACTCATGTGTCGCCCGCGGCGTTGGCGAGTTCAATCGTCACCGCCCAGGAAAACCTTCTTGAACAGCGACTCTCTGATTCCCAAGACACATCAGACGTCGACGCATCATCTCCAGGGGAGATGATGACCTTACGGCGCGGTGTGCGCAGCGGGGGTTGGAGTATCGCCACGGTCTTGTTGCTCTTCACGGTCTTTGAAGAGTTTGATCGAGTGGCAATGCAGGTGCTCGGTCCCGATATCCAGGCCTCACTCGGTGTCTCAGACACTGTGCTTTTGGGGTTGCAGAGTTTTGGAGGCGTGGTTCTTGTTTTAGCCACCCTTCCTTTTGCGTGGTTGGCTGATCGGCGAAGCAGGGTACGGGTACTCAGCGCTGCTGGTGCCTTATGGATGGCTTTCGCCGGCTTGACCGGGGTAGTGGTGAATACATTTCAGATGGGTTTGGCGCGCGCTGGCTCTGGTTTGGGTGCTTCGGCGCGCGTGCCGATTGGTCCTTCCTTGGTAGCCGACCAATATCCCCTTGGTGTGCGCACTCGCATCTTCGCCATTGAGGCTTTAGGTCGGCCGTTGGGACAAGTTCTTGGGCCGCTGTTTGCAGGTGCCGTCGTTGTTGCTGCCGGCGACGACGCTGGTGACTGGAGAGTTGTTTTTCTGGCGCTTCTGATTCCTGCGGGGCTAACTATTTTGTGGTCGCTGTCGCTCAAAGAACCGAGTCGCGGTCAACAAGAACGCATTGCTCTTTTAGGAGACACGGCCATTGTCGCGCAATCTGAGCCGCCAGTGCTTCTGTCAGCGGCCTTTCAACGATTGAAAAAAGTTCGGACTTTTTATTTTCTAGTTGTGGGTATCGGCGTGCTTGGTTTCGCTTTGATTGCAGTTCCTGGAGCATTCAATCTTTTACTTGAAGACAGTTATGGCTATAACGCTGGCAAGCGCGGTTGGATTGGAGCGATTACTTGGTCAGGGGCTCTCATTGCGATACCGATAGCTGGTCGTATTGGGGAAAAACTCTTTCGTAAGAACCCCTCTTCGGCTTTGCGGATGATGGGTGCATGCATTGTGCTCTATGGAGTTTTTGTGACTGTTGGATTGCGTTTTCACAGCCCCGCAGTCATGATCGCTTTGACAACCATCGGTTTTGCTTTTCAAGGGGCCGCATTTACTCAGGTGGGACCATCAATTTCTGCAATCATCCCGTATCAAATGCGTTCTCAAGCTTTTGCGATGGTCGGGGTATACATCTTTTTGATGGGTGGTTTTTTCGGTGGACTGTTCGCAGGAGCGCTATCGGATGCTCACGGAGAGCGCACTGCATTGACCGCGATCGTGCCCCCAGCTGCGCTTCTTGGCGGATTGTTGATTATCTACGGAAGTCGCTATATGAATCGCGATATTGTATTGACAAGAAGCGAATTGCGCGAGCAACAAGTTGAGTTGGAGCGCATTGCTGGCGACCCTGACAATGTTCCGATGCTTCAGGTTCGCAATATCGATGTTAGTTATGGAAATCTGCAGGTTCTCTTTGACGTTGGTTTTGATGTTCGGCGCGGTGAAGTGCTGGCGCTGCTGGGAACCAATGGGGCGGGTAAGTCCACAATTCTGCGCGCGATTTCTGGTTTGGTGATGCCCGACCGCGGCGTGGTGCGGATGAACGGTCGGACGATCACTTTGGTTGAACCTCAATATCGTGCGCACATGGGCATGGTTCATATTGCCGGTGGTGAGGCTGTCTTTAGTTCAATGACTGTGGCAGAAAACTTGGCCTTGTGGAGTCGCCAGATACCTGATTCAGCTCAGCGCCAAGAGAAATTGGCTCTTGTTTATGAAACTTTCTCTATGCTTCACGCACGCCGAGATCAGCGTGCAGGTTCGCTGTCGGGTGGACAACAACAAATGCTTGCTCTTGCTAAAGCGGTGATGCTTGAACCACAGTTACTGTGCATTGATGAGTTATCACTCGGACTCGCACCAGTTGTTGTACAGGACATATTGCAGATCGTGGAGAGACTGAAAGATCAGGGGATCACCATGATCATTGTTGAACAGTCCCTCAATGTGGCAATGGCCATAGCCGATCGGGCGGTATTCATGGAACGCGGACAGGTCATGTTTGAAGGTCCGGCGAAAGAATTACTTGAGCGTGATGACTTACTGCGTGCCGTTTTCTTGTCGGGAGAGGGGGCGTGAGTTCAATGATCGCTCTGACGTTTTCCGGAGACATTCTGCTTGATGGTTTGATCCAAGGTTTGGTGTACGCCCTCGTGGCCTTCGGATTGTTGTTGATTTATCGAGCAACTGGCGTGATTAATTTCGCCCAAGGACAAATCGGCGCCTTCGGCGGATATGTCATGGCTGTACTGCAGATCCGTTACAACATTTCTTACGGTTTGTCATTGCCGCTGGCATTGATCTGTGGTGTGGTTCTCGGAGTCGCTGCTGAACTTGTTTTACGCCGACTATTCACTCAGCCACGACTGTTGCTTTTCGTTGCCACTTTAGGTCTGACTCAAGTAGTGCAGTTGTTGCAGTTGCGCTTACCGATTCCTGACGAACAAGCAACAAGCGTAACCTTTCCAGTCCTCATCGGTGGGAGTTGGGAGATTGCTGGACTCACGCTGACTGGACCACAACTCACTGTGCTATTAATCGTGCCGGTGTTGATGCTTTTTCTCGGTTGGCTGTTCCACCGTAGTCATTTTGGAATGCAGGTACGGGCCACCGCAGACAACTTTCCTGCGGCTCGGTTGGCAGGCATCGGTGTGCGTTCTGTCTCCACGAAAGTCTGGGCTCTTGGTGGACTTCTGGCGGCACTCAGCGCGCTTCTCATCGCTCCACTTCAAGGCGGATCGCTGGCCTCAGTACAAAATGCCCTAGGGCCAAAATTATTGTTGTTATCGCTCATCGCCGCCATGGTCGGGCGGATGAAATCATTTGCGTGGACTCTCGTTGGTGGACTTGTGGCTGGTGTCGTTGACCGAATGCTTGTCACGTGGTCTTTGGGAGGCGATCTTCCCAAGGGTGCGAATATCGCAACATTATTTGTGATTCTCATCGTTGTTTTGTTTACTCTCGGTCGTTCGGAATCAATGCGTGATGAGTCATGGCAACTCACTTCAAAAGTGCGCTCAGCGCGAGTGGAGTTGACGCGTCATCCGCTGTACCGATCACTGACGTTGTTTGGCTTCTTGTCACTAGTGGCGATTGCTCTCGTGATACCCAGTCAGGTTGATAAGCCGAGTGAGATACTAAAGTTTGCTGCGGTTCCTGTGTATTTGATCATTGCCTTGTCCGTGACCGTGGTGACGGGTTGGGGTGGACAATTGTCGTTAGGTCAATTTGGTTTTGTGGCCCTCGGTTCGTACCTGACGATTTATTACGCCAATTCTTTGCCATATCTCGTAGCCTTGCCAATCGGTATCGCCTGGGGTGTGTTGGCTGCAGTCATCGTAGGCATCCCAGCATTGCGAGTGAAGGGTTTATATCTCGCTGTTGTCACTCTTGGTTTCGGTTTGGCAATCCGTTCGTGGTTCATTGTCGCCGAACGATTTGCTCCAGGAGGTGGAGGCGCAGCGCAACTCAATGTTGATCGTGCGAAGGGTTTTCGCTTATTGTTTTGGACCGTTCAAGGCAAGGACTTTGATGGGGTCTATTACTTCTGCCTGTTCGTTGCTGTTTTAGCGATCTTCATCGTGTGGCGAATTCGCCGAACTGGAATCGGGCGCTCAATGATTGCGACTCGTGATAATGAGACTGCTGCAGCGGCCTATACGGTGGCGCCTGCTCGCGCCAAGTTGTTGGCCTTCGCGGTCTCGGGCGGACTAGCGGCTCTCGCTGGTGGACTACTGCCCTTGGTAGCGCGCAACGCTCAATTCAAAGTTGATGGACTGCTGTTTGACTTTGACGAGTCGCTACGAATCGTGGCAGTTGCCGTTGTCGGTGGCATTGGTTCCATCACTGGTGCCATACTCGGAACCTTACTCATCATTGCCGTGCCTTTGGTTTTCGACGGCACGAAGCAAGTAGAACTGTTCGCCAGCGGATTCGGCATGCTGATCGTCTTGCTGTATTTCCCGAGTGGTTTGATTTCCATCGTGCACTCGGTACGTGACAACTTGCTGTCGGGTATTGCTCGTCGAAGTGGATGGAAGCCGCCTGTTCGTCAAGAGGGTGCAGAGGTTGCTTCCCTGGGATCATTGGCGAAGCCCACACATGTAACGAATCTGCCCCTCAGCGTGAGCGGTTTAAGGGTTACTTTGGGTGGGCGAGTCATCGTTAATGATGTCACCCTTACAGTTGGTGTTGCTGAGGTAGTCGGCCTGATCGGAACGAACGGTGCTGGTAAAACAACGATTGTCAATGCTGTGTCGGGTTTTGTTCAGTCATCGGGAGTTATTGAACTATTTGGTCAAGATGTTTCTTCGTTGTCTGCGCATCAGCGTTCACGTCTTGGTCAAGGTCGCGCTTTTCAAAATGCCAAACTTTTCAGTTCGTTGACCGTGCGAGAAACGTTGATGGTCGCTCTTGAATCGCGACAACGGTCACTGTTGGTGCCATCATTATTAGGGTTGCCTCCTTCACCTCGAGCCGAGGGTCGTAAGCGGCGTGAGTCCGAGGAAATCATTACCTATCTAGGACTCGGTCGTTACGCAGATTCGCTGAT
>SYDZ01000033.1 GCA_005801025.1 Actinomycetota bacterium | reverse complement strand
GCGATCACGCCGGTACCCGGAGCTGCAGGCTTGAGCATCACGCGACCAGCACCCAACACACCAATGACTGGGTGAATAATGGTGCTACCTGCAAGAGCCACGGAGAACATATTGCGCTTAGCGTCTTCGGTGCCTTTTTGGATAGCCAAAGGAACTTCTTTGGCTTTTCCATAGCCGAGACCAACACGACCGTTGCCATCGCCAACGACAACAAGTGCGGTGAACGAGAAGCGACGTCCACCCTTCACAACCTTGGCCACGCGATTGATGTGAATCACGCGTGATTCGCGACCACCCTCAGGTGTGTTGCCCATACCTGGGGGCGGACGATCGCCAGGTCGCGGAGCATTGTTGCCCCCTGAACGTGCGTTCGGATTATCGTTGTTATTGGGATTGTTCGTCATCAGAACTCCAGACCTGCTGCACGAGCGGCTTCAGCAACCGCGGCGACCCGACCGTGATAGAGGTATCCACCACGATCGAAAACAACTTTCTTAATACCAATTGCTTGAGCGCGTTCAGCGACTGTCGTACCTAACGCCTTAGCAACCTCAACCGTGCGCCCACCAGATGCGCGCAAGCCCGCCTCTGTTGACGAGACAGATGTGATCGTCACACCAAGATCGTCATTGATGACCTGCAACATGAGGTGATTGTTTGAACGGTACAAAGACAAGCGCGGACGCTCGGCGGTGCCGTGAATTTTCTTGCGAACTCGGTTGTGACGAACGAGACGACTCTCGCGGCGCTCTTTACTAATTTTGCTCATGACATCTCCCTAGCGGAATCTTTTCTCAGCATTACTTCTTGCCGGCTTTTCCGGCTTTACGCAGAATCTTCTCGTCCTGATAGCGCACGCCCTTGCCCTTATAAGGCTCTGGCTTGCGAATGGAACGAATATTGGCAGCTACTTGACCGACTGCTTCTTTGTCGATGCCTTTGATGATCACGCGAGTTTGCACTGGCACTTCAAAAGACACTCCTTGCGGAGCTTCTACATCAACTGGGTGTGAGAACCCAAGGTTGAGACGAATGAGCGTGGGGCTCTTCAACTCTGCTCGGTAACCAACGCCGACGATCTCGAGTTCTTTAGTGAAACCAGTAGTCACGCCGACAACCATGTTGTTCAACAGCGCACGACTCAGGCCATGCAAACTGCGTGATTCACGCTCGTCATTGGGACGCTCAACAACTAGGTTGCCTTCATCCTGACGAACGGTGATACCACCAACGAGGTCACGACTCAAAGAACCCTTCGGGCCTTTGACAGTCACTGAGTTTGCGTTGATGCTCACATCAACTCCGGTTGGAACCGCGATAAGTGCTTTACCGATGCGTGACATACTGCCTCCTCATCACCACACGTAACAGAGAACTTCGCCGCCCACTTTGCGCTTGCGCGCTTCGCGGTCGGTCATCAGTCCCTGACTGGTGGATAGGACAGCAACACCTAGACCACCGAGTACGCGAGGTACGGTGCCAGACTTGCGATACACGCGAAGTCCTGGTGTTGAAATGCGCTTAATGCCTGCAATAGTGCGACGGCGTTCAGCAGAATACTTCATCGCAATATTCAGAATCTCGCCTGGGCCTTTGGTATTCGCTGTCACAGCGAAACCAGAGATGTAACCCTCTTGCTCAAGAATCTTCGCCAAAGCGATTTTTTGTTTGGAGGACGGCATTTTGACCTCATCGTGCATCGCCGTATTGGCGTTGCGGATGCGGGTCAGCATGTCGGCAATGGGATCAGTCAACATAAGTGCCTCACCAACTCGACTTTGTTAGGCCGGGGATTTCACCAGCATGGGCCATCTCACGAAGGCACACACGGCAAAGACCGAACTTACGGTAAACGGAACGTGCGCGACCACACTTCAGGCAACGTGTATAACCGCGACCCTTGAACTTGGGCTGCGCAGCAGCTTTGTTAATTAACGATTTCTTTGCCATGAGTCAGTACCTCTCGCTCACTTCTTCTTCTTAGAAAACTGGGGACCACGAACATTGCTCTTCTTCTTGGTCGAAACAGTTGCTTCAGCGCCACGCTTGAACGGAAATCCGAATGCGTCAAGCAAAGCCCGACCTTCATCATTCGTCTTTGCGGTCGTCACGATGGTGATATCCATACCACGAGGGGCATCAATCTTGTCGTATTCAATTTCAGGGAACACGGTCTGATCACTGAGACCAAACGTGTAATTGCCACGACCGTCCCATGAATGTGAAGACAAACCGCGGAAGTCACGGATACGAGGAATCGCCACCGAGATCAAACGATCCAGGAATTCCCACATACGGTCACCGCGTAACGTGACCATGCAGCCGATGGCCTGATTTTCACGAAGTTTAAAGTTTGCGATTGAGTCACGAGACTTAGTCACCTTTGGCTTCTGGCCGGTGATACGAGTCAAGTCAGCGACCGCACCCTCAAGCAACGAGGGCTGCTGAGTAGCACGACCAACTCCCATGTTCACCACGATCTTTTCAAGGCGGGGAACCTGCATGACATTGTGTAATCCGAGCGAGGCCTGAAGGCCCGCACAAATCTCGCTTTGATATTTGGACTTAAGACGGGGCATTGTTATGGTGCTCATCCGATTTCCTCACCTGTGGTTTTGGCGATGCGTACTTTTTTGCCGTCGGCAAGCAGCTTGTAACCGACGCGTGTGGGTTTGCCCTTGTGCACGAACATCACATTGGATGCATCGAGAGGCATGTCACGGTCAATAACTCCACCCTGCTGATTTTTTCCGCTGGGCTTCTGGTGCTTCTTCACAACATTGATTCCGTCAACTAGGATCTGGTTTGAGCGAGGCATAACACGCGAAACGGTGCCCTCTTTGCCTTTATCCTTACCCGAGATCACTACCACATTGTCACCTTTTTTGATTTTCATCTCACAGCACCTCCGGCGCTAACGAAACAATTCGCATGAACTTCTTGTCACGCAGTTCGCGACCAACTGGTCCGAAGATACGTGTTCCACGAGGTGTGAGATCATCTTTGATGATGACCGCAGCATTCTCGTCAAAACGGATGTAGCTGCCATCAGGACGGCGCTTTTCCTTCTTGACGCGTACGACGACACACTTCACGACGTCACCTTTTTTGACACCTGCGCCAGGAATCGCATCCTTAACAGCGGCCACGAAGATGTCTCCGATCGAGGCGTATCGGCGACGTGTGCCACCGAGAACCTTGATGCACAAAACTTCTTTAGCGCCACTGTTATCGGCAACTCGAAGACGACTTTCTTGCTGAATCATGATTTATCCTCCGTCGGTCCCAGGCTCACTTGGCCCGCTCGAGAATCTCAACGAGGCGCCAGCGCTTCAGTTTCGATAGTGGACGGGTTTCCATGACGCGCACGCGATCGCCAACATTGGCGTCGTTGGCCTCATCGTGGGCATAGAGCTTCTTGGTTCGCGTGACGAACTTGTTGTACTTCGGGTGACGAACTCGCTCAATGACTTCGATCACCAAGGTGCGATCCATCTTTGAAGACGACACGATGCCCTCGCGGACTTTGCGCGGTGCACGTTCTGTTGTGGGTGTTGTTTCAGACATCTGATTCACTCTCCGGCCTCAGCGGCAGCGATTTCACGCTGACGGATAAGGGTGTTGATACGAGCGATACGGCGACGAACTCGGCGCAATTCGCTATGGGTGTCGAGCTGACCGGTGGCGCTACGAAAGCGGAGGTTAAGAGCCTCTTGCTTCGAAGCCCGAAGCTGTTCGACCAATGATGTGAGGTCGAGTTCGCCTAGTTCAGCGCGGTCTTTGGCGGCTTGAGTTGCCATGATCAGATCGCCTCCTCGCGGGTAATAATGCGAGCCTTAATCGGCAATTTCTGGATGGCCTTGTTAAGGGCCTCCATTGCCTGCTCGCGATTTGGGAATGAGAGTTCAAACAAAACACGGCCGGGCTTCACGACGGCTACCCAAAACTCTGGGTTGCCCTTACCTGAACCCATACGGGTTTCGGCTGGC
>SYDZ01000032.1 GCA_005801025.1 Actinomycetota bacterium | reverse complement strand
TCATCTCCCCGAGTGCCAGGTAGGTACCTGGGCGGGATTTGTGTTCATCAACACAGATCCAAATTGTGAACCATTGAGCGATTTCCTCGGCGGCATTGCGGAGCAATTTGAAATTTGGAAGTTAGAAGATCGATTTATCGAAGCCCACGTCACAAAAATCATTGGTGCTAACTGGAAAATCGCTCAGGAGGCTTTCAGCGAGGCTTACCATGTCAATGCAACTCATCCACAAATCCTCCCCTACCTCGCTGATACCAACTCCCAAGTTGATGTGTGGGAAAACTATTCACGTGTGATCACTGCAGGTCTATCAACCAGTCCACTGTTGTGGTACGACGTCAGTGAAGATGACATGATGCGTAGCATGCTTGACGTGCGCGTAGATCAAGACAGTCCGATCAAAATTCCTGCCGGTCAAACTGCGCGCGCCGTGGCCTCAGCCTCAGCGAGAGATCGTTGGCGATCTGCTGTGGGTGATCGTGTCGACTCAATGAGCGACTCCGAAATGATGGACAGCATTGACTACACAATTTTTCCGAATATGCATCCGTGGGGAGCCTTTAACCGCATTGTCTATCGTTTCCGACCAAACGGCGATGATCACCGCTCATCGATCATGGAAGTCTTCTTTCTCTCGCCCTTTTCGGGCAAGAGGCCGCCTAACGCCAAGCGTCGTGATCTCACTATCGATGAACCTTTTACCAATGCCACAGAGTTGGGCATGTTGGCAAAGGTTTTCCAACAAGATGTTTTCAATATGAGCAAAGTTCAGGCTGGCTTAGAAACAACATGGAAGCCAGGTGTCACCTTGGCCAACTACCAAGAGGTCAAAGTTCGCTGGTTGCATAAGCTCCTCGGCGAATTTGTCAACAAAGACTTCACGAAACGGCACTGAGATGCATGGCATTATCCACCCTTTTAGCAAGGCCTTGTACGAACAAGATGGTGAAGGCCATATACGAGTCTCCTATGAAGGTAAATGGGGCTTATTCAACGACAACGGCAGTTACATCGAAGGTGAGATTCGCGAGTGTGACCCACAGTTATGTGGCTGGGTAGGCGGACCTCAAGTGGCGAACCATCGTGTCGTCATTGATCCACTTGAACGACATTGACCAATTGATTGTGCTGATCCACACCGGCACTTGGTTCTTATGATGGGCATGACAGATAGCCCGCTACGGGTTCAAGTCGTGACTGGTGGACACCCATTCGTTGCCGAACCCTTCTTCGCAATATTTGACTCCATGACAGAAATTGTTTGGACCCCAGCCACCACACCGACGCTGGGTTACGACGTCGTTGTTTTTTACGACATGCCGGGTTTGCAGTTCACAGGCTCCATTCCGCCAGTGAACTTTCCCGAACCAACGCCCGAGCACCTAGGTGTCCTGCAGGGATTGCAAGACGTCGGTGTTGGTTTAGTGTTTATGCACCATGCTTTGGCAAGTTGGCCGGCGTGGGAGGGCTTTGCTGAACTCATTGGCGGACGATTTCATTATCAGCCGGCGACTTTGCGCGGCACGCAGTATCCAGATTCCGGATATGTCTTTGATGTTCAACACACCATCGAAGTGTTGGATCAACAGCACCCGATTTGTGCAGGATTGAGCGGATCCTTCACCCTGACCGATGAGTTGTATTGCTGTCCCATCTTCGAAGATGACGTGACACCGCTGATGCGCACCAACTTCCCCACTCACGATCCGACTCTCTTTAGCTCCTCAGACCTAGCGATTCGCGGACAACGCACTAGCAACGCTGGTTGGACGCATCCTGCAGGAAGCAATGTGGTGGCGTGGGTGAAAAAGGCTGGCAACTCCCCTTTGGCATATCTCCAATTTGGGGACGGTCCAGTGACTTATGGTGATCCGAACTTTCGCAGAGCACTGAGTAATGCCATCACCTGGGCAGCCTCGGCTGACGCTCGACTCTGGGCATCACCTTTGGCTTGAGGCAACGAACCAAGAAGAAATTAACTCCAACTATTCCAACGCACAAACTTTTCTGCAGCAACGCGCTTGGCTACTTTAAAGTCAGTGCCAATTGTGTACGCCACAGGGAATAACCCAGCCTGGGTGTATTGATCAAATGGAATACCGAGCAATTCGGCGGCCTCTTTTTCGTTGGGCAAGTGCAAAGTCGTCCATGCAGAACCCATACCGCGTTCGCGCAATGCCAACATGAAACTCCAGACTGCTGGCAACAATGATCCCCAGGCCGAAGCTTGACCAAAGGCGGGAGTACCAGTATCGAGGCGACCAGCAATGAGCGGAATCAGTAACACTGGGACTTGATCCATGACGTCGGCGAGATAGGTCGCTGAATCAAGGATTCGCTCACCCTGATGATCTCCTCGGGGGCGATTGGGGTCATTGACATACGGATAAAAGTTTCCGCGATACATATCGGCCAAAGCCTTTTTCTTCACTGGGTCATCAACGAAGAGCCAACGCCAACCCTGCATATTGGAACCAGTTGGTGCCTGATGAGCTATCTCGATGCACTCCATCAACACTTCCCGCTCCACGGGCTTTTGCAAGTCAAGTCGCTTGCGCACCGAGCGCGTCGTCGTCAAGACCTGATCGGCCGTTAGTCCTAGTCGTTCACTCATGATTTATCTGCTTTCGTTTTAGTGGCCTGCTCGGCCATCCACTCGGATGTTGCCTTACCCATTTTGCCCCCGTCGTATCCAATACGTTGCGTCGGTTTGACTTCAAGGATCACACGGCGGGGGGAATCTAAAAATAATGTGAAGGTGTCGCGCTGAGTTGACGGACCACCAAGAATCGCTTCGGACAACTCTGGATAAAACCAATCCTTTGTTGCTTGATCATCATGCAAGACACATTCACCTTTCCAGGTGACCGTCTTGTTACGCGCCATTGATGATCCAGTCGAGGTGACAACGACACACACTCGTGGGTCACGACGAACCGCGGAAATTCGTGCACGTTGTGATGAAGCCGTTAGCCAAAAACTTCCTCGTCGCCAGACATAGGACATGATCACACCTACTGGCCAACCTTCTTTATTCGACCAAATGAAGGTACATTCATTTTGCGCCAATAAGAGTTGTTCCTCAACATCCTCGTCAAGGCCAAAGACCGTGACATCTTCATAATTCTCTGGGTGCTCTGTCATCTTTTACTCCTTATTTAATTTTTTGGCCATCTTGCTCAGACTCTGCTGGCAACTCACGTGGCGTAAATTGCCCAGTGTTAGCTGTGATGCCCCCATCAACTGGAACGATCGCTCCAGTGACAAAACTTGCTTCCTGTGAGGCCAGGAAAACAATAACTGCTGCTACTTCTTGCGCTGTGCCCCAGCGCTGAAGAGGAACGGCCCGACGCAGGCTTTCGTACACCTCGGGAACCTGCTTGATGCCAGTCGTCATGCCCGTTTCAGTCGGACCCGGACACACAACATTCACGGTGATTGCGTCTGCGGCAAGGTCGAGGGCAGCTCCTTTAGCCAGGTTGATGACACCTGCCTTAGCAGTGTTGTAGGCCCACATATTTGGATCGGCGTTCATACCCGATGTCGACGCAGTGATGACGATTCGACCGCCGCCACGCCGCCGTAAAGCCGGAACCGCAGCGCGGATACCGAGTAGGACCCCGCGAACATTGACTTCAATCGTTCGATCAAAGATCTCGATGGGCATCGTCACAATGTCTCCACTCGCAGGTACGCCAGCATTCAAGATCATTGCGTCTAAACCGCCAAACTCACTGAGCGCGAGCGAGACGGCAGCATGATTCACCTCTACGTCAGTGACATCTCCCTCAACGATCAGAACCCGATTGAGTTTGGCGAGTTCGTTCAACTCAACACTGGGACGGTCGATGACCACTACTGACCCTCCACTAGCCAGCAAGGCATCAACCGTGGCACGACCAATGCCAGAGGCCCCACCCGTCACGATCGACACGCGTGTCATCGTCGCCTCACAGAGCGAATCAGGATTACCACAAGTCTGCGTAGGAGCCAGGCCACTGAATTACCCCTGCCCGACAGGTTCTTTGTCAGAGCGCAGCGTCCAGCGAATCGGCAAGGTCGTGAGGCCGCGCAGGATAAAAGGTTGATTGACTTGTACGGGACCAATGAGTTCAACTTTCTCAAAGGTTTCTACCATCCACCGCAACGCCAACTGCCCCTCGCGACGCGCCAAAACGTTGCCGATGCAGTGATGCACTCCCCATCCGAATGCCAGATGTGGTTTTGTCCCAGGACCGAATCGATCCAACTGAATGTCGTCGGGTTCGTGCCATACTTCAGGATCACGATTCGCCGCCGCAAATAACAATTGCACCTTGGTATCCGCTTCAATTTTTTCGCCGTGCACCACACACTCGTTGCGATTGGTACGAAACAGACCCTGCACTGGAGAGTCATAGCGCAAGAACTCTTCAACGGCCCACGGGATCAGCGACGCATCAGCACGCAAAAGATCGACGAGTTCTGGTTGCTGAATGAGGCGATACAACATCAGGCTCAAAAGACTGGCCGTCGTTTCGTGACCAGCGACTAAAACCTGCTGTGACAATCGGCGAACTTCACCGTATTGCAAATCACCATTGCGATAGGCCATAGTCAAGACGCTCAATAAATCATCGGGCGGCGTCTCACCTCGCTCAAGTATCTCTTCACGTTCAGCGACCAAAGCGTCAACGAAACCGTAGATCCCCTCGTTGGCGATAGCCACAAGAGATAGATCTCCGCCACCTAAGCCGTTCACGATGTCATCGGACCAATGTCCGAATTGTTGACGATCTTCGGGGCGAATGCCCAGCATCTCGGCGATCACAATCGCTGGAAAAGGAAAAGCAAAGAGCGTGACGAAATCGCCTTCACCATCGCTGGCAAATGCCTGATCCCACAATTCGCGTCCAATGATGTCCACCCGTGGAGCCAATGAGGCAATGGCCCCTGGACGAAATCCGTCTTGTAAAACTTTACGTTGA
>SYDZ01000031.1 GCA_005801025.1 Actinomycetota bacterium | reverse complement strand
GGATGAACCATGTTCGGCCCTTGACCCAATTGCCACGGCGCGCATTGAAGATTTAATGCAGGAGATCAAGAGGGATTACACGATCATTATCGTGACCCACAACATGCAACAAGCCGCTCGGGTGAGCGACCGCACTGCTTTCTTTACGACTGAGATGAACACGGAGAGTGATCGACGTACTGGCGTACTTGTTGAATACGACACTACTAACAAAATGTTCTCAGTACCCTCTGATGAGCGGACAGAGGCTTACGTCACTGGACGCTTCGGCTGAAGAAGGATTCGAGATGACAGAGGCACGTAAAACATTCCATAAAGAATTAGAAGATATCCGTCAAGAGCTGGTTCGAATTTCAGCTGGCGTTGTTGAAAGCATCCCGAAGTGCACGGCGATTTTGCTTGAACAGGACCTCGCAGGCGCCGAGGAAATGATTATGGCTGATGATGAAGTTGATATGCGAACAATTGATCTAGAGGAGCGCTGTATCCAGATTCTTGCCCTGCAAGCCCCAGTAGCGGGAGAATTACGGCAGGTCATTTCAGCGTTGAAAATATGTGCGGAAATTGAGCGATCTGCTGACCTAACAGTGAATATTTGCAAGGCGGCGCGCCGCATTCATGGGCATGAGTTTGATCCAAAGTTGCGGGGACTAGTGCTGAAAATGTCCGAGCAGGCGCGACACCTGTTTAGTGAAGCGACTAGCGCCTATTTGTCAATGGATGATGCGCGTGCAGCGGCCATTGATGATATGGACTCATTCTTGGATGATTTGCAACGACAATTTATTCAAGCGATTTTTGAGTCACATGCCGCTGGCAGGATTGATCTCCAAGTTGCCATTCAACTTGCTGTGGTGGCACGTTTTTACGAGCGCATTGGTGATCATGCCGTGAACATCGGAGAGAAAGTTCGTTTCCAAGTCACCGGATGGCTACCTGAACACTCTGGGGCAGCTCGTCATCGAGAGAAAGTCATTAATGATCCCTCTCCCATCTGGGGGCTACAAATTCCACACCAGGACTCAACAACAGATGATTAAGTTTGTCCGTTGTTCATTTCTACCTCACGGGCTCGCGACGTGTCATTTACACGGATCGTTTAATTTTTCAACCGAGAGTTCACCGACTTGAAGGTTCAATAACACATGAATCGAGTAGCTCACGAAGAGTTATTAGAGATGCGTGCAGAACTTTTACGCATCAACGCAAGTGTGGTGGAGAGCATTCCACGAGCAACGCAGATTTTACTTGAACAAGATTTGGAAGGTGCGGCCTATCAAATCTTGGGAGATGACGAGATTGACGCACGTACGATTGAACTAGAAGAGCGTTGCGTTTATCTGATGTCACTCCATTCACCAGTCGCTGGCGAACTTCGTCATGCCGTGGCGATTATGAAGATGTCCGCTGACATCGAACGTTCGGCGGATCTATTAGTCAATATCTGCAAGGTTGCGCGCCGGATTCACGGTTTTGAACTTGATCCTAAATTGCGCGGTTTGATCGGGCGGATGGGGTCCCAGGCTCAAATTCTTTTTCGCCAGGCGATTGAGGCGTATGCCGATCTGGATTTACCTATGGCCAAAGCCGTTGACGACATGGATCTGTTCTTGGATTACTTGCATAGGCAGTTCATCCAAGGAATATTTGAATCGCACACTGCAGGCAACATTGACTTGCCAGTTGCCATACAAATGGCAATGACTGCGCGCTTTTACGAACGTATTGGCGATCATGCTGTGAACATGGCGCACTCAGTGCAGTATTTGATTACTGGTGTCATCCCGTCTGCAGGAGATCATCGTCGTGCGGGACGCACGCAAACCGAGTTTGATACTCCGAGCGGAGTCTGAGGATGAGCTGGATCCTTGTTTTCGCATTCGGAGTAGCGGTGGGTGTTCTCATCAACAAGTTTCTCAGGCGGTCAGAGAGCGTTGCCAAGGTCTTATCCATTTCTCAAGACGAGAAAGCGGTCGTTGAGTTGAGTGATGCTGAAAAGGTATTCTCAGAGACATTGCGTGATGCTGTCAACTCGTTGACGGTGGGAGTTGTCGTTGCCGGTGCCGACGGCACGGTGATTTTTCGCAATACTTTGGCACTTGGTTTGACAGGCGCTGTGCATTCGGATGTTCTTGTCGATGAAGCTGTCGAAGTTCATTTGTCTGGGGCCTTGGCCGGGCGTACAGGTCGCCAAGTCATTGATCTCTTCGGTCCACCTCGCAAAGTGGTGGCTGTTTTTTCTTCACCTTTGGAGGGTGGCGGCGCCGTGGCAATGATTGAAGACATTACTGAACGGCACTTGGTGGATACGGTACGAACCGATTTCGTCGCCAACATCAGTCATGAATTAAAGACGCCTGTTGGCGCATTGGCGGTTCTGGCTGAGGCTCTGGCAGAGGAGGACGATTTAGATATCGTTCACCGATTGTCGGAAAAAATGGTGGATGAAGCCATTCGTGTCGGGCGCACAATCGATGACTTGCTTGAATTATCACGCATTGAGTTCGGTGGTGAGGCAGTCAAGGATCCTGTGTCTGTTGAATCAATTTTGCGGGAATCAATTGAACGTGTTTGTTCCTTGGCCACTACTCTCTCAATCAAAGTGGTGATAAATGGGCCTGACGCTGACATGCAAGTGATTGGTGATCGGCGTCAGCTTGTATCAGCCATTAGTAATTTGGTGGAGAATGCGGTGAAATATTCAGAGCCTGATTCGTCCGTTGAAGTATCTGCACTCGTCAGTTCAGATTGGGTAGAGATGTGCGTACGCGATTTCGGTGTGGGCATTCCATTACGTGATCTTGATCGGATTTTTGAGCGCTTTTATCGGGTTGATCGGGCCCGTTCGCGTGACACCGGTGGAACTGGGCTTGGACTCGCCATCGTGCGCCATGTGGCGAATAATCACGGTGGTGAGGTTTCGGTAACAAGTATCGAAGGAGAAGGTTCAACATTTGTGTTGAAAGTTCCAAGGTTTACTATGAAAAAGGAGTTTTCCTAATGGGAATGCACACAATATTATTGGTTGAGGACGAAGAGAGTTTCATCGACGCTCTGACGATCGGATTGAAAAAAGAAGGCTTTCGTGTTGTTGTAGCGCGAGATGGAATGGAGGCACTGGCCAAATTTGACTCGGTGCGTCCGGACCTTGTTCTACTTGACGTGATGTTGCCGAAAATTTCAGGAATTGATGTCTGCCGTCAGTTGCGTAAAAAATCTCAAGTTCCGATCATCATGGTCACTGCCAAAGGAGCCGAAATCGACACAGTCGTCGGTCTTGAAGTTGGGGCTGATGATTACATCACTAAGCCATATCGAATGCGCGAGCTAGTTGCACGGATGCGCGCTGTCCTACGCCGTTCCACGGATGAGAGCAACAACATAGGCGATTTGGATGGCAACGCTATGGAAGTCGGAACCATTGCACTGGATCCCGACCAGCATCGAGTTTTGGTACATGGTCAAGAGGTGACGATGCCACTCAAAGAGTTTGAGTTGCTCCACATTTTGATGGCTAATGCCGGTCGAGTTTTACCGCGCGAGACATTGATTGATCGGGTGTGGGGGACTGATTATGTTGGTGACACAAAGACCCTAGATGTGCACATTAAGCGTCTGCGGAGCAAGGTTGAAGACGACCCAGCAGTGCCGACTCGGATTGTGACGATACGTGGGCTTGGTTACAAATTTGAAAAGCTTCGAACATAGCCTTCACGGTTGGGAGCCCTGGTACTCGCCTAAAGTGGTGTCGTGACTAATGTACCCGAACAACAATTACCCGGTCGGGGTAAGGGTAAGAACTATGTGCCGCCGCGTCATCAAGATCGGTTCACAGTCACCCCCTTCACCAGGCTCGTGAGAGGCCATGCACTGATGGCTGCGGGTGAGGCGGCGATGGCGGTAGCGCTGGCGGATTCTTTATTCTTGTCAATCACCCCCGGTGAGGCCCGGAGCCGAGTATTACTTTTTCTTGGGGTGAGTTTCGCGCCCTTCTTAGTGTTGGCAAAGTTCATTGGTCCTGTTATTGACCGCATACCAGGCGGTCGGCGACTTTTAGTCGTACTGATCGCAATCTTGCGCGCAGTGACGATGATCTTGATGATCTCACAACTGGACTCATTGTTTCTGTTTCCGTTGGCCTTCTTGTCCATGGTCCTCAATAAGACTTACGCAGTTTCCAAGTCTGCGCTTGTACCTTCGTTAGTGAAGTCAGGCAAAAATTTGGTGGAAGCAAATGCCAAGTTGGGGGTTGCTGCAGGAATCGTCGGCTTTGTGGCTGCTATCCCAGCGGGAATTTTAAGTCTTGTTTCCCCCAAAGTCACCCTTGTTTTCGGCGCACTTCTGTTCACTCTCGCGGCGTTCAATGCCTTTAAATTTCCCAAGCAGATTGTTGCGACTGAGAAGCCAGGCGACCTTGAAGTCAACGAATTACATCAGCCAGGTTTGATCATCGCCGTGACGGCTATGGGTTTGGTCCGAGCAAGTGTCGGTTTTGTTTTCTTTCATCTTGCTTTTTGGTTTGCCGATCCGCAACGCACTATTCCACTTGAGAAACTTAGTACTGGTTTGTGGACACCTGTGCAGTATCACTTTGGTCCCCAATTCGGCACGATGTGGTTTGGTCTGGCGGTCAGTTCAGCGGCAATCGGGACACTGCTCGCAAACCTCAGCGCTCAGCGTTTGAAGGCTCTCAAGAGAATTGAGTATTTGCTGGTCGCATCATTGCTGATCATTGGCATCGCGGGATTATTTACTGCCGTCACCAGAACGACTGTGACCGCAATTTGGTTAATGGCTTTTGTTAATTTTGCGGCCGCAATCG
>SYDZ01000005.1 GCA_005801025.1 Actinomycetota bacterium | reverse complement strand
GTAGCAACGCAACAGTCGCTTCAACCTCAGAATCAATGTCGTCGTATGTAGCTGCTTCGTCCGACATTGACAGATTTTCAGGCTTGAGGTTCGAGCAACACCAAAGGAATTTCGCGTCGCGTCCGCTCTTGGTAGCCGGCATAACCGGTGTACACCGACGTGATCTGCGGCCACATTGTGGATCGCTCTTCGGGCGTTGCAAGACGGGCCGTGCGCACTGACTTTTTGCCGCGGATGTCCACTTCGACGGTCGGGTCGGCCTGAAGGTTTAAGAACCATGCGGGATGATCGTCATCGCCGCCCTTAGATGCCACGATCACCCAAGATTCGCCCAATTGCATCGGCGAGGTCAGCATGATGGTGCGCTTCTGACCAGTTTTACGACCAGTTGTCGTGAGTTTGAGTACGGGCATCTTGCCCGCATCCCAGCCGAATTTGCCGAAGGACACCGCAAGCAACGATTTGTGGAGGGCGTTCATAGATTTGAGAGTGAAGCGGCTTGGCATAGCGTTAACGGTATCGGCGTTACCAATCGCCGCGTCGCCCAGCTTTTTTCTCGCCGTCTTTTTTCTTCCCCGCAAGACGCCGTTCAATGGCCCCTTTGCTCGGCTTGGTTTTGCGTCTCGGCGGAGGGGGAGGGGCAGCTGCGGCATCAATCATCTCGCTGAGTTTCTGGACGCAGGATTGACGGTTACGCCACTGACTTCGGCTTTCCTGACAGGTGATGGTAATCGTCTCACCGAGGGCTTGAATCACCCGAGCCAATTTGGTGGGCGAACCCAACAAAGCAGCCGTAGACACCCTGAGCGTGGCCTGAGACGAGACCTTATTGACATTTTGACCGCCAGCACCCGTTGAACGAGCGAAGGACCAGGCGATGGCATCCTCGGGAACTTTAATGCCGCGTGATGTCTGCACCCTGCCATCTTGACCGCTCGCGGCAGGTGAACGAGCGTTGTACGCTCAGAAATCTTCCTCAGACGATTCTGCTACCGAGAAGGCTGACTAGTTGCGGGGGACTTTGATCCACGGGATGGCTTTATCCACGCGTGGTTCGCCGGGCAGGCCAAGGACTTGTTCGCCCAAGATATTGCGCATGATCTCACTCGTGCCACCCTCAATGGAGTTTGCCCGTGAGCGCAAGAACGAATGTCGCACGCCACCGTCTGCTCCATCTACAGAGAGACCATCAGGGCGACGGAAAGTGAAGTCGAATTCAATCATTCCTTTGGCACCGAGCAATCCAACCGTGAAAGCGGTGACGTCTTTATTGAATTCGGCGAGCATCAACTTGGCGATGGAACCTTCTGGTCCGGGGTTGCCAGCCTTGGCCGCCGCCGCTCCACGGGCGTTAGTGAGGCGCAATACTTCACTACGACACCACAACCTCATCATCTCATCCTTATGAGCTCCCGTTTGTAAATCACTCGGAATCTCATTCCAGATACGCACTGTTTCATCGATTGGGCCCCGACGCTTGCTGTTGCCACCGCCACCGCCACCAATAGCGGTGCGCTCATTCATCAAAGTTGTGAGCGCAACTCGCCAGCCGTCGCCGATATCGCCGACACGATGGGCGTCAGGCACACGTGCGTCTGTCATGTAAACCTCATTAAATTCGGCCTCACCGGTCATTTGGCGTAACGGTCGAACTTCCACACCGGGTGAATGCATATCAATCGCGAAATACGTCATGCCTTTGTGCTTGGGCTGTTCGGGATCGGTGCGTGTCACGAGCATGCCCCAGTCCGCTAAGTGCGCCAAAGTATTCCAGACCTTTTGTCCGTTGACGACCCACTCATCGCCATCGCGAACTGCACGTGTACCAAGACCGGCAAAGTCTGATCCAGCACCAGGCTCACTGAATAACTGGCACCACTTCTCTTCGCCAGTGAACATCGGTCGCAAGAAACGCTTCTGCACCTCATCGGAACCGTGAGTGGCAATGGTGGGACCCGCTAAGGCAATGAAAAATGTGGCTGGGTCTTGGGGGGCCGCTCCCGCTTTGCGCAACCCCTCTTCAACTAGGCGATTGAGATCGGGGCGTACGCCAAGTCCACCACGACCTACCGGAAAATGCACCCAGGCTAAACCTGCGTCAAAACGCAGGCCACGAAAGGTGACATTATCCATTTTCTGAGGATCATGCGTGGCGAGAAAATCGGCGAGAGCATTCTCTACAAGCGCACGCGCTGTATCAAGAGTTGTTGTAGTCATACGCTGATTCTTACACGCTGACTGGGCGAACTCTCAATCGCAACGAGTAAAAAAACATCTCATCAGCGCACGAAATGGTGGGTTATGGTCGTTGAAGAAATGTGAGATTGAAAGTCAGTGAGAGGGGTAATGATGACCAAGAAATGTGATACTCGGCCCAAGTTGGCGGCCAAGAAACGCTCTGGCGTATCCATTTTGTGGCTCCGTCGAGCCATTGACTTTCCACAATTGATCGGCTGAATGATGGGTCTCTTTGGGGCGTACCTGTCGTATCGACATGGAAAAAAGAAGGGTCAGCGAAAGGCTCAGTTAGCGAGTGAGATTGAGGCTGAACGTGATGTCCGTCGTCTTCGTCGTACCGACCCGTTGTGCCCGACATGTGGTTATCACTTCAGTCAGCATTCTCACGACACTGCCAGGCGTTGCCCGACTTATTCGTAGCGCATCGTCGAGCTGATTTTACGGGTTGCCTGGAATGCCACCGAGCGCGCCACGGGCTTGCACACGTTCCATGAAATCCGGGAGGTACGCATCAGTCGGATGCGCGCGCACCATTTCGTCAAGAATCACGGCGTCAGCGCCAACCAAGATACGCCACTCACCTCGCTTAACTCCATTCAAAATGACAGCTGCCGCTTCAGATCCCGACATCGGAGCATTGTCTCGAAAAGCCTCACCTTGTGCTTGAATCCCCACACGAAGATCTTCGTCGCTGACGCCACTGAGATCGATGCCAGCCTTGGTGAAACGAGAGCGCATTTGCGCAATTTGCTCTGCGGTCATCTCTTTTGGATCAGCTCCCAGCAACTTGCGCGAGTTGATAGCAATTGAGGTTCCGATATGGCCAGGCATGACAAGTGAAGCGCGCAGCGTCGGCGCATTCATACGAAAGTCAGTGATCAGCGCTT
>SYDZ01000030.1 GCA_005801025.1 Actinomycetota bacterium | reverse complement strand
CTCAGCGAGCACCATTAAAAATTTTGGTTCTTGGAAGCGAACCTCTCATTGAAAGTGATATCCGTCAAGCTATCGGGGATGAGATTCCGATTGAGATCGTCAATGGAGTTCGAGAAGGTTGTCCAGTCCGGCCGCTTGAGATTGCTAGTGGTGAATGTGAATCGCTCACTGTGATGGCGCAAAGACTGCTTGCAAAGTTGAAGCCTGATCTAGTTGTTGTGTCAATTGGGTCCGCTGAGCGATCATTAATCGCATCGCTTGTTGCTGCTTTGCCGAATCTCAGTGATGGGGAAAAACCCCTTGTTGACAGCAGAATTTTTACGGTGAGCACGCAGGTTGTGGCTGACATCATCCAGCCACTCGGTGTCACCCCAGTGATTGTGGTTGATTATGGGTCTAATGATGTGCTCTCCAATGATATTGCTGATGCGGGTATGCGTATTGCAAACTTGGTTTCGCTGCGCCAACCTTCGGGCAAGATATTGCGCGATGCACTTCTGCTGATTGACACTGAATTGCAAGGTCAGGATCACCGCGGTCGGGTGATGGTTATCGGTGATTCAACATCGTTCGGTGTTGCCACGGCTATAGACAATGTGGCCGGGGATCGGTACAGCGTGTTGTGGGCTGGTGGTCGAAATTGTCCACTCGTCGAGGTGGCTAAAGTCCGGTGGTGGAAAGATACTGAATTTGGTATGGAAAACTGTCCCACGCTGAATGGTGATTGGAAAACTGCACTCGATTCATTCGCTCCCTCAATCGTTGTGGCAATCGCCTCAATACCCGAGCAAGCGCAGCAGATGTATCTTGATGATCCAGAGTGGTACACAGTGAGTGATCCAAAGTTTTTGGCAGTTCACGATGTAGCGATGACGAAGATGATGGGCGAATTTGATTCCCGTGGGATCACTCTGATGTTGATGAACAGTCCCGAGGTACACGGTGGAGCGCTTGGTGGCGCTCCATTTTCTCAACCCGAACGGGTAGGAGCATGGAATGCCGTGATGCAGAGTTGGGTTGCGCTCTGGCCACAGATTCATCTTGTTGATTGGGCGGGGATGGTGACGGCAAGTGAGGTCATCCCTGGCGACTTGCGTGGAGATGGTGTGCACATGCAACAAGAGGATCTCGACAAGATTATTGGCAGAGATTTTGTTCCTTTGCTTGATCGCGTGGCGGGCTTGGTTGGTTAGTCTGACTGAGTGTCAGAAATAACTACTGCTCCTTCTTCTCAAGTCCCGGCCATTGAAGGTTGGTTCACGCTGGATCAAGACCCTCACTTAATTGGGTCAAAATGCGTCATGTGTGGAACCTATGTTTTCCCGCCGCGTGACGGCGCTTGCCCTAATCCCTCATGTGATAGCGACGAATTGTTGCCGACGCCACTGTCGCGCTTCGGCGATGTCTGGAGTTACGCCGAAAATCGTTACGCCCCACCCTTGCCTTACCGCGCCAGCGATCCTTTTGAGCCATACGCCTTGGTTGCTGTGCAGTTAGAAGCAGAGGGAATCATCGTTCTGGGGCAGGCTCCCAAAGGCATTTTGGCAGTTGATCTCCGAGTTGGTATGCGCATGCAGTTAGAGACTGATGTTTTATACAACGAAGATGGAATCGACTACATGGTCTATGTCTGGGCTCCCGCAGTGCAACCTTTCGAAGCGGGAGGTGCCTGATGAATGATCGTGATTTAGTAGTTCTTGGTGTGGGCATGCATCCGTGGGGTAAGTGGGGTCGTGATTTCACCGAATATGGGATGGTGGCCGCGCGAGCCGCTCTCAAAGATGCCGGAATTGAATGGAAAGATGTTCAGTACGTAGCTGGCGCTGACACCATTCGTAATGGCTATCCAGGCTTCATTGCAGGTGCAACATTCGCTCAAAAACTTGGTTGGACTGGTGCTCGTGTCTCATCAAGTTACGCAGCGTGTGCCAGCGGTTCGCAGTCTTTGCAAGCGGCGCGTGCCTCAATTCTTGCTGGCTTTTGCGAGGTCGCGATGGTGATCGGCGCTGACACCACACCCAAAGGATTTTTTGCTCCAGTCGGCGGAGGGGATCGCAAGAATGATCCTGATTGGTTGCGCTTTCATCTATTGGGTGCCACCAACCCTGTGTACTTTGCTTTATTCGCTCGCCGCCGCATGGACCTGTACGGCGCCACCGCAGAAGATTTCGCGCAAGTCAAAGTCAAGAATTCGTTGCACGGTCTGAATAATCCAAATGCTCGGTTTCGTAAAGAGAGTGCCGTTGAAGATGTGCTCAATAGTCCAGTTGTCAGTGATCCTCTGCGCCTACTTGATATTTGCGCGACATCTGATGGGGCAGCAGCGATGATCGTGACAAGTCGCGCCTATGCAGAACGTCATCTCGGATCATTGAAGGGTGTTCCGCGTATCAAAGCTGTGAGCACTAGCACGCCGACGTACCCTCAAACGATTCTGGAGATGCCAGACTTCGCCACCGATTCCTCTGCAGTGGTCATGCCCCCAGAGCGCGGTTTCAAAGATTCAATTTGTTGGGATGCCTATGAAGAAGCGGGTGTGGGTCCCCAGGATTTAT
>SYDZ01000029.1 GCA_005801025.1 Actinomycetota bacterium | reverse complement strand
TATCTATGGCGCGCATACTTGTCTCTGAAGAAATCGCCGATGGTGGTCTTGACCGTCTCCGGGCCGCTGGACATACCGTTGATGTCCAACTGGATCTCACTCCTGAGACGCTCTTAGTGGCCCTCAAAGGTGCTCATGCGCTGATTATTCGTTCAGCCACACAGGTGACCGCAGAGGCCCTAGAACATGCCGATGAGTTGATCGTGGTTGGTCGCGCTGGTATCGGTCTTGACAATGTGGATGTTGAATCCGCAACCCGACGCGGCGTGATGATTGTCAACGCTCCACAGAGCAATATCGTTTCCGCAGCCGAGCACACCATGGCATTACTGATGGCTTGCGCGCGCAATGTGCCCCAGGCTCATGCCGCTCTGAAAGCAGGACGTTGGGAACGCAGCAAATGGGAAGGTGTCGAACTCGCTGACAAAACTCTCGGAGTGATCGGTCTCGGTCGCATCGGAAAGTTGGTTGCTCAACGCGCTCTGGCTTTCGGCATGCGACTCGTGGCTTACGATCCGTTCGTCTCCGAAGAGCGCGCTCGTCAGATGAGCGTTGAAATGTTGAGTCTTGCCGAAGTGATTGCCCAAAGTGATTTCATTACCGTGCACTTGCCGAAGAACAAAGAGACTATAGGCATTATCGGTCGCGAGGTTTTGGCTAAAGCAAAACCAAATCTGCGCGTCATCAACGTGGCACGTGGTGGCATCGTTGATGAAGCCGCACTCGCTGATGCAATTCGCTCGGGTCACATCGCTGGAGCAGCGTTAGATGTCTTTGATGTCGAGCCATGCACAGACAGTCCATTGTTCGCTCTTGACAATGTGGTTGTGACACCGCACCTTGGAGCCAGCACTCGCGAAGCACAAGATAAAGCTGGTGACACGATTGCCGATATGGTCAAGTTGGCTTTAGCGGGCGATTTCGTTCCGTTTGCAGTCAATGTTTCAGCAGCGGAAGCCAACGAAACGTTGCGTCCGTACCTACCTCTCGCCGAACGCCTCGGTCGTTTATTTGCGTCCCTCGTGGGAGGCATGCCCAAACAACTGGAAATCATTGCCGAAGGTGAAATCGGTCAGTATGACAATCGTATTTTGAGTCTGAGTGCCCTGAAGGGTTTCTTCGGAGCGTTGAGCGATGAGCCAGTTTCGTATGTCAATGCTCCTCAACTTGCGAAGAACGCAGGCGTTGAAGTGCGCGAAACATCTGGGAGAGATTCGCACAACTTTGTCAATCTGATCACTCTACGCACGGAGGGCCATAGTATTTCCGCCACCCTGACAGGTCGCAATAGTGAGGCACGTTTGGTGATGATTGAAGATCACGCCACTGATGTTCCACCCGCCGCCAACATGTTGGTGGTACGTAACGATGACCGACCAGGTGTCATTGGTGTTGTGGGAACCTTGCTCGGCAATGCGGGCGTGAACATTAACAACATGGACGTGGGTCGAAGCTCCACGGCGGGTTCGGCGTTAATGGTGATTGCTCCATCGGGAGCGGTGCCTGATTCAGTCTTGGCTGAGTTGCGGGCAGCGCCTGGAATTATCAGTGTTCACGCATTAACGGCCTGAGCAATTTCATCGCGCGTAGTAATGGCGATGCGACGTGCCTCGGCTGCGAAATCATTTCTGTTTGAGGCGTACAAGATGGCTCGCGATGAGTTGATCATCATCCCTGTGCCGTGCGAATCAAGACCGGCGGCAACAGTTGCCCCAACATCTCCGCCCTGGGCGCCAATACCAGGCACCAACAGCGGCATGTCGCCGACGATGCCACGCACTTTTGCTAATTCGGTTGGGTAGGTGGCACCCACAACTAGGGCGATCTCACCCATTTTGCTCCAACGATCATTGGCCATCTGCGCTACTTGCTGATAGAGAGGTCCACTGCCGGCGTCCAGCATCTGAAGATCTCCGCTACCAGGATTCGAGGTGCGACAGAGCACGATCACACCCTTGCCCGAGTGTTCCAAAAAGGGTTCAAGAGAATCACTGCCGAGGTAGGGATTGACGGTCACCGCATCTGCTTGATAACGCACAAACGCCTCGTGTGCATAACGTTCTGCAGTGGGCCCAATATCACCGCGTTTGGCATCAAGAATTAGCACCACATGCGGATGCTGCTGACGAATGTGAGCACATAGCTTTTCTAGTTGCTGTTCTGCTCCAATGGCCGAGAAATATGCGATTTGCGGTTTGAAGGCACAGACCACATCGGCGGTGGCGTCAGCAATCTCGGCACAAAAGCGAAAGATTGCTTCTGGATCGTTGGCTAGATGAGGAGGAATCTTCGCTGGATCAGGATCAAGCCCAACGCACAGCAGTGAGCCGCTACGAGCCCATGCTGTGGTCAGTTTGTCGTGGAATCCCACGAAGCGAACTCAGCCTTCAACCGTGATCGCGGCTGTTGGACAGAGATCTGCAGCCTGCTCAACTTTTTCGCGCAACTCTTCGCCTGGGTTCTCCAAGAGAACGTAGAGGTATCCGTCGCTACGGACCTCAAAAACTTCTGGGCAGACTTGCATACACGATCCTGTTGATGCACAGATGTCGTAGTCAACTGAAACCTTCATAGTGTTATCTCCTTGGCTGTAAGCGCACTCTAAAACTGTGTCAACCTTAGTCGGCGATGGCTACGGTATGGCGTTCGTGAGCCGAGAGTACGGCTCGCAATGAGGCTGTCACGGTGTTTTCATCGGTGCCGACGCCCCACAACACGTCACCCAATTCGTTGATTGTTTCAACATAGGCCACGGCGCGTGCTTCAGATCCCTTACCAATTGCATGTTCAGCATAATCCACGACATCGATGTGGGCTTCGAGACCAGTACGCATAGCAGCGACAAAGGCGTCAATGGGTCCGTTACCTTCACCGCTGATTGTGCGGTGCTGGCCATCAATAACGAGTTGTGCAGTGATCGTGGTGCGACCGCCACCGCTTGACACGCTGCGCATCTCGTGGCTCTCTAAGACGAAGCGTGGGGCCTCGCTGAGATACTCATCTTGGAAAGCCGTCCACATCGTGATTGGACTGATCTCAGTGCCGAGATCCTCGGTGATGTGCTGAATGTTTTTTGAAAACTCAATCTGCAGACGACGCGGCAATTCAAAGCCGTGTTCAGACTTCATGACGTAGGCCACTCCACCCTTGCCACTCTGACTATTGACGCGAATCACAGCCTCATAGGTGCGACCAAGATGCTTGGGATCAAGAGGTAGGTAGGGCACACCCCACTTGTCGTAATCTGCTGGCAGTTTTTCAAATCCTTTTTTGATCGCATCTTGATGACTGCCGCTGAATGCGGTGTAGACCAAATCACCCACATAAGGGTGTCTTGGATGAACTGGAAGACGGTTGCAATATTCTGCCGTTCTGCGCAATGCATCAATATCGGTGATGTCCAACTCGGGATCGACCCCATTGACGAAGAGGTTCATCGCCAAGTTGATGATGTCAACATTTCCGGTGCGCTCACCGTTGCCGAACAGTGTTCCTTCGACGCGATCTGCGCCAGCCATCACTCCGAATTCTGCGGCGGCTACTGCACACCCACGATCGTTGTGGGGGTGCAAACTGACAATCACGCAATCGCGGTTTTTGATTGTGCGACAGAACCACTCGATGACATCGCCATAAACATTGGGGCTATAGCACTCAATCGTTGCCGGCAGATTGAGGATTAATGGCTTTTCAGGAGTCGGTTGTATGACGTCCATCACTGCTTCGCAGACCTTGATGGCATATTCGGGTTCGGTCAGAGTAAAACTTTCTGGTGAATATTCGTAGCGAATATACGAACCAACCAACGTGCTCTCAAGTTCTTTGCATTTGCTCGCAGCGCGCACGGCAATGTCTGTGATGCCCTCTTTATCCAAACCGAAAACGACATCACGTTGCAAGGGATTCGTTGAATTGTAGAAGTGCACGATGGCCTGTTTGACACCGCGCAATGATTCGTAGGTGCGCTCAATTAACTCATCGCGGCTTTGAACGAGAACTTGAATAATCACATTGTCGGGTACCAGGTTCTCTTCGATTAACTGGCGCACGAAATCAAAGTCGGGCTGACTCGCCGAAGGGAATCCAACTTCAATTTCCGTGAACCCGATCTTGCATAGAACATCGAACATGCGACGCTTTCGTTCTGGGTCCATCGGGTCGATCAAGGCCTGATTGCCATCGCGCAGGTCAACTGAGCACCACAGCGGTGCCTTGGAAATCATGGTGTCTGGCCAAGTGCGATCTTTGAGCACGATCGGAATGAATGGCTGATACTTGGAAAATGCCATTCGGTTTTGGCCGGCATTGACGAACTGAGATGGGTTTTGAGTATTCATGGCGCTCCAGTTGTAGGAAATATCTTTATGTGGTGGGAGTGAAGATCGGTTAGGGCTATGGGTGGGGATCGTCGGAGAAATGAAAAAACCCCGGCGCTAGTGCGCACGGGGCTTTGGCGAACGCGTTATGGGGCGCTCACCCTACGTAAGAAGGAGGCCGATCAAGTTGCTCACACTTGGGACGCTACCCAAACGCGACGAAGTGCGCAACGGTCAGTCACAAAGTCTGTCGTGGCCAATTGTGGCCACAGGGCCCTCCGGAGGGGGCTTGGGCGATCTCAGTCGCTGTAGACGGAGGTCAAGCTGGCAAGTTCTGCGTCAAGCAGAGCCGACTCAACCTCAGCAATAACGCTGCGCCAGTCATAGGCAAGCCCCTTGCCCGGATAGACCTGTTCGGGTGAAAAATCGACGGTACTCACGGTATTCATACTCTGTTGAGTGTTAGGGGTCGAGTTGTTACTCATTGGTCGGACCTCCCGGGTTTCGTCTTGTTGTTGGGGTGTGATTATCACTCTGCTTGTTGGGCCGTAAAGAAACGGACTGCGGGAACCTATAGACATTTGAGGTCAATGTCTATGCTTTCGGGCATATTTTTCGTCTATGTGACATACGCTACACTCATGGAGGAATCCCCAGCGTGCACTAGGTGTCCACCCAATAGTCCGTGAGAGTCTTGAAGAGGGATTGATGAAGAAAATGGAGGACCCGTGATGGGCACAGCAGTGGAGCTTTCAGGCGAGAACTTCGTCTCAGTAATTGAGGCAAACGACCTCGTTTTAGTTGATTTTTGGGCCGCCTGGTGTGGACCGTGTCGCCAGTTTGCTCCGATCTTCGAAGCGGTAGCGCAAAAGAATCCGGCTGGGGTCTTTGGCAAAGTTGATACTGAGGCCGAACAAGCGTTAGCAGGGTCCTTTGGCATTCAATCGATTCCGACATTGATGATCTTTCGCCAGGGCATTCTGATTTTCAATCAGCCCGGTGCTCTGCCCCAGCATGCCCTAGAAGACTTAGTCACTAAGGCATTGGAATTAGATATGGACGAGGTCCGTCGAGAAATTGAAACCCAACAAGCGGACCCTTCATAAGGTTTTGAAAAACGGGTGATGAGGGAGTGCTAGGTTTTGTTCGCCGCTCCCACACAGGCGGCACCAACGACCTGGATGGCTTGAGCTCCACCGCTCGCCTCTGGGTCGTTGACTTTTCTAGGACAAACCCACCTCACTGGTTGCGCTGACTTTGACGTTGCGTAGAGTCTAGCTATGTCACAAAAAACTAGCCACGGCTTACCGATAGTTGACGCCAGCGAAGTCGGCATGAGCACCGAACGCTTAATGAACCTCGATAAACATTTTAAAAAATATGTTGACGAGAACTTGTTATCTGGTTGGGCTGTGACTGTGGCTCGTGAGGGCAAGGTAGCTCATTCGGCTAGTGGAGGCTTGGCCGATCGTGAATCGTCAAGGCCAATCGCCGACGACACGATTTACCGAATTTTCTCAATGACTAAACCGATCACCGCGGTGGCCGCATTGATGTTGTGGGAAGAAGGATTGTTTGAACTCACTGATCCGGTGTCAAAGTTCATTCCCGAATTCGGCGAGTCAAAAGTATTTGAGGGTGGATCATTTCTGCGACCAGTTTTAGGTCCGCAAACACAGCCAATGCAGATGTGGCATCTTTTTACTCATACCGCTGGCCTGACATACGGTTTTATGTATCAACATCCAGTCGATGAGTTGTATCGTCGTGCAGGATTGGAATGGGGTTTTCCACGCGATTTGGATTTGGCTGGAGTATGTTCCCTGTTGGCTCGTCAGCCTTTGTTATTTCAGCCTGGAAGCGAGTGGAATTACTCAACATCTATTGATGTTTTGGGTCGTGTCGTTGAAGTCATAAGTGCTCAACTTCTCGGCGATTTTCTGGAGCAAAGAATTTTCACTCCCCTCGGCATGAGCGACACTGCATTTTATTGTCCAGATGAAAAGCAGGATCGCTTGGCTGCCTTGTACTCGGCCCATCCAAGAACGCGATTGGCAATTCGTGCTGATGCTGTTGACCGTGGAACCCACAAGATGCCACCTGCTGATGGTGGCGGTGGTGGTCTTGTCTCCACAATGGGTGACTATGTGCGATTTGCTGAGATGCTTCGCGGTGGTGGCGAACTGAACGGTCAGCGACTTCTCTCACCGCGTACCGTTGAATACATGGGAAGTAATCATCTTCCGAAAGATGCCGATCTCACGGCCTTTGGTCGTCCTTTAGGTGCTTCCAATGACTACGACGGAATCGGTTTTGGTCTCGGAGTCAGTGTCACCATCGACCCTGTCGCCACCAAGACAGCAGGTTCATTGGGCGACTTTGGTTGGGGTGGCGCCGCGGCAACTTTCTATTGGGTTGACCCAATTGAGGATTTAACGGTGACCTTTATGACTCAACTAATGATGTCGCCACATACCTTTAGTCGTCAACTCAAGCAGTTGGCACACCAAGCCTTAGTCGATTGACGAGTACGATTTGGTCTGAGGTGACCTGATGTTTGCGCCAATGGCCAAAGATGCTCGAATTTATGTGGCTGGACATGGGGGGTTGGTCGGCAGCGCCTTGATGCGTCGGCTGGCTGGTGGGGGATTTACGAATATCCTCACCGCAACTCGAGCACAACTTGATCTGCGGGATCAGGGAGCAGTGAATAACTGGTTCGCTGACAATCGTCCCGAGTATGTCTTTTTGGTTGCTGGAACCGTGGGTGGCATTTTGGCAAATAGCACGCGACCAGCCGAATTCATTTATGACAACTTGATGATTCATGGGACAGTGGTTGAGGCCAGTCATCAAGCCAAGGTGAGCAAACTTTTATACCTCGGAAGTTCATGTATCTACCCGCGTGATGCCACCCAACCAATCACCGAAGAACAACTCTTGAGGGGCCCACTTGAGCCCACTA
>SYDZ01000028.1 GCA_005801025.1 Actinomycetota bacterium | reverse complement strand
CTGAGCGTCGGCAGCCGTCGCCGTCAAACCTGTACCGATGGCCCACATTGGCTCGTACGCAATCACCATTGAGGCAACTTGTTCAGCCGACCGGCCATTCAAAGAAGCCCGTACTTGAGACTCGACACGCTCAAGTGTTGCGCTCTCTTCACGCTCTTGCTTTGTTTCACCCACGCAGAGAATCGGAATCATCTCATATTTCAGAACTGCTGCAACCTTGGCCGCAACAAACTCGTCAGTCTCCGTAAAAATCTGACGCCGTTCGCTGTGACCGCAAATCACGTATTTGACGCCCAACTTAGAAAGAAAGGCCGGCGAGATCTCGCCAGTGAATGCACCCTTTTCATCGGTGTGACAATTTTGAGCCCCGAGCAACATTGCTAACTTGTCGCTCTCCAAAACTGTCTGGATACTTCGAATATCCGTAAATGGTGGGTGCACAGTCACGTCCACCCGTGAAAAATCCTCTTTTGACAAAAGGTACGCGAGTTTTTGGACAAGATGAATCGCCTCAAAGTGATTCATATTCATTTTCCAATTACCACTGATCAGTGGGCGACGAACATTATGAGGCATGAGGCGCCTTTCTGAGAGCAGCGAGACCAGGCAAGTCGCCTAGTTCAAGTAATTCAAGCGATGCGCCACCGCCTGTAGAGACATGATCAACGGCGTCATCAAGACCGAATTGCGCTAGAGCCGCTGCGGAGTCTCCCCCACCGACAACAGTAAAAGCCTTCGTATCTGCCATCGCATGAGCCACAGTACGGGTTCCTCCAGCAAATCGCTCATCTTCGAACATTCCCATTGGCCCGTTCCAAAAAACAGTCCGAGCTTCCATGATCAAATCAGAGAAGGCTGTCGCCGATCCGGGACCGATATCAAAGCCCTTGGCGCCGGGAGGTAGGCGCCTCCCGTACGTGGCGTAATTGCCTTGAGCATCAAGACCCACCAAGTCCTCAGGCAAATGAATGGGCTTGCCAAGTGTCAAGAGTCGTTTACAGGTATCCACCTGATCCGCTTCAAACAAAGAATCTCCAATGGAGTAACCCTGAGCAGCCAAAAACGTGAAGCACATCGCTCCCCCAATGATTAACGAATCGACAGTTTCTAACAGCGCTTCAACAACACCAAGTTTGTCGGAAATTTTGGAACCACCAAGCACCGCAGTGAATGGGTGCTTAGGTGTATTGCGCAAAGCCAAAAGTACTTCAACCTCCCGTTGCAACAAACGACCCATTGCCGAGGGCAATGTCGCAGGCGGACCAACAATCGAAGCATGTGCCCGATGGGCTGCACCAAAAGCGTCATTGACATACAAATCAATGTCGTGAATCAGCGAATCAACAAAATCTTTGCTGTTGGCCTCCTCTCCTGGATTGAAACGAAGATTCTCCAGTAGTTCAACACCAGGGGTCAAAGCAGCTAACCGAACCTTAACTGGATGCATCGAATACTTCTCATCCACACTTCCCTTTGGTCGTCCAAGGTGACTGCAACACACGACGCTGGCACCTCGTTCAATCAGCCATTCAATTGTCGGCAAGGCAGAGCGGATGCGGAAATCATCAGTAATCGAGCGCTCACCTGCATCATTGGTTTCCATTGGCACATTGAAATCGGTACGCACCAAGACGCGTTTGCCCGATACATCACCCAAATCTTCTAAAGTAGGAATTGCACCGCTCATGCTTGTACTAGCGACGGGCGCGCTTGGGAACTTTTGACCCGGCGAACAAAGTGGTTTGCACCAAGCGATTGCTGTAGCCCCACTCATTGTCGTACCAAGACAGAACCTTGACCATCTTGCCAAGACTCATCGTCAGACCAGCATCGAAAATACTGCTGTGTGGATCTCCAACAATGTCACTCGAGACAATCGGATCTTCGGTATAACGCAGAACTCCTCTAAGGGGTCCCGACGAAGCAGCCTTTTTGAAAGCGGCATTGATCTCCGCCACCGACGCTGACTTTTTCAAGTTGGCTGTGAAATCAACAATTGAGCCCGTTGGGACTGGGACGCGCAATGAGGTCCCATCCAGTTTGCCTTTCATACTTTCAAGAACCAAACTTGTCGCCCGCGCTGCGCCTGTACCCGTTGGCACAATGTTGATAGCCGCCCCGCGTGCCCGACGCAGATCACTGTGGGGTCCGTCAACTAATGATTGATCCCCTGTGTAGGCATGAACCGTTTGCATCAGACCTTGTTCGACTCCGAATGCCTCATCAAGCACCTTGACCATGGGCACAAAACAGTTGGTCGTACAACTGGCATTGGAGATCACTTTATGTTTTTTGACATCAAAGTCTTTGTGATTCACCCCGTACACAAATGTGGCATCGGCCTGATCACAGGGCGCAGACACAATCACTAAAGGTGCTCCACCTTCAAGGTGGGCCGCAGCAGCGTCCCTCTTGGTAAAGAAACCAGTACTTTCAATGACAACATCCACTCCTAAATCGCCCCAAGGCAAATCTTTCGGGTCACGCTGGCTGAGAACCTGAATCTCTACACCATCAACGCTGATTCCTGATTTAGTTGCCTTAATGACATTGGGCAACTGGCGCATCACCGAGTCGTATTTCAACAAGTGGGCCATGGTGGCCACCGAACCCAAATCGTTTACTGCGACGATTTCTATGTCGGCTCCCTGTGCCTGCGCGGCACGAAAAAAGTTCCGACCAATACGACCAAATCCATTAATTCCAACTCGCACAGTCACAGCCGTTCCTTATCTCTTGTGGGACACTTCAGACATCTAAAACATAGTCGGCAGAGCTCGCTCACTCAGGATTACCGCCCAAGATCTCGATGACTGACGCGCACTGGTTGCCCCGACGCCCGAAGCCCGTGGGCGACTTCCTCTGCGATTGCTACGGAACGGTGACGACCCCCGGTGCAACCCACAGCGATAGTCAGATAACTCTTACCCTCGCTGGCGTAATGCGGCAAAACGCTCTGTAATAATGCCCGAAAGTTGCTCAAAAACTCAATCGCCTGCGGTCTTGACAAGACATCATCTTTGACGGCTTGATCTAATCCACTTAAGGGTCGAAGATTCTCATCCCAGTGCGGGTTTGGCAGAAAACGGACATCCATGACCACATCTGCATCCAAAGGCAGACCATGCTTAAACCCGAAGGACTCCACGGCCACTTGCAGACGTTCACTGACCGAGACTTCAAAAGCCCCCATGAGTTTGGCTTTCAATTGGTGCACGTTGAGATCGCTGGTGTCAATGATGAGATCACAATCGCCTCTCATTGGTTCCAACAGAGTCCGCTCCATTTCAATGGCTTCCAGCAGACCGTCACTGTCATTTGCCATCGGGTGGCGCCGACGTGATGATTCATAGCGCTTCACTAATTCAGCGGTGGTGGCGTCAAGATAGACAACACGAACTTGATGACCGGCGGCGCGCATGGCCGCTACCTTGGGCATTAATGCCAAATGCTGTCGACCAGCAACCAAAGCCAAACGCTCAATTCCTGAGCCGGGCGCACCCGCCAACTCGACGATCGTGTCAACTAACGAGGTCGGCAAATTATCAACCACGTACCACCCAAGATCTTCGAGAACTGCAGCGGTCGTTGACCGCCCAGCACCGGAAAGACCCGTGATTACCAGAATGTCTGCCACGGCAACAAACTACTCACTCTTTACATTCGTTGCGACAATAAATCTTGGATTGGCTGAAGGTCAAATGTACCGTCAAGACTGGGTCGTAAACTTCTCATCAGATGAAGTGCACCGACTTCCGTAAAATCGCTGATCCGTATGGGCTCATCTTGACGAGTCAACAAGACGCTGATTTCAAATTCGTGGTCTGGGTGTCCGGTCATGGAACGAAACTGATCCACAACTTGTCGACGGCTTTCAAACCGAGCAGGGGGTCCGAATCCACTCCAACCATCGGCATGGCGCACTGCCTCCGGAATGGTCACGCTCTTTCCATCCCCACCCACCCAAATTTTCACCTGCGTGCTAAACCGTTCATTTTGACTATCAATTTCTCTTCGCAGCACCGCCAAATGATTGGCGAAAGAGACCATTCGCTCCCTCAACGGCATCTTCGTGTTCATCAATTCGTCGTCGTGAATAAATCCACCAGCGCCGACTCCAAGAATGAACTTCCCATTTCCAAGTCTGGCCGCTGTTACTGCGCAACGAGCGAGAATGATTGGATTGCGAAAGGTCAAAGGCGAAACAAGCACACCAAATGTGACTGCAGACGCGCGTAACTCTTTAGCTAAGGCCCCGATCAGTACCCACGTATCCCATGCTGTTTCATCCTTCTGACCTGTGAACGGCACCAGGTGATCCCATAAGAACACTGAATCCACACCAAGAGCAACTGCATCGCGCGCCGACTTTTCAAACTGCGGTGCGTCAACACCATGCGTCTGAAACTGCACTCCAATTTTTATCTGCGTCTTAGATGCCATCAATTTTCACTGCTCGCAAATACAACAGCCGAGGAATCGTTGATGCGCTTTCATAGTGCTCAGCTCGTGCAAGAAAACCCGGCGGAGGTGCGGGCTCAAGCATCCGCTCGACATAGAGCCCATTTTGAATCAGGGCATTGACGTAGCGACTGAGTGGGCGATGGATGAAGGGGATGAAAATATCCTTTTCGACTTCCTCATGT
>SYDZ01000004.1 GCA_005801025.1 Actinomycetota bacterium | reverse complement strand
CGTCCGTGCTATCTTGCATTGCGAAAAGCCGTTGAGCAAAATCGCTTGACTACTGGCGTAATCTTGATCACTGGTGGAGACCGAGTACTCACTCGTCGAGATGTGCAGTCGGTTTTGAAAACAGAGGTTGTCGCTGAGATCGCTGTAGATCCAGGAATCGCACGACGTGTCGACTCAGGCCTATTGCACTCACGCATTCCACCTGCCTTGAGTGCAGCCCTCTCCCCGTTACTGACCCATCACGTTTCAATCTGATCATGCGATCATGAGCACACGTTTGCTACCCGACGAGATCACTCGCTATTTCGGCGATCAATCAGTGACTGACATCTTGGTGAACAACAACACCGAGGTTTGGATTGAACGCCATGGGAGCCTTGAACGCGGTGATGACCTTTTGCCAGGACAAATTGAAACCGCCCTCGAAAGAATTCTCACACCATTGGGGCGTCGACTTGATCGCTTATCACCAATAGTTGACGCACGATTGCCCGACGGAACGCGTGTGTGCGCCGTCATTCATCCAATAGCGGTGCATGGTACATGCGTGGCCTTTCGCCTATTTCGCAAGGTTGCTTTTTCAATATCTGATTTCATCGCACCTGAACACGAAACTCACTTGACGCAGGTCATGCACACTGTTCTCAACAGTATGGAAAATATCTTGATCACCGGCGCGACTGGTTCGGGTAAGACATCTTTACTTGCCGCCATGATGTCCATCCCCCACGACATTGAACGTTTTGTCGTCCTTGAAGACACCCACGAACTCACTGTTCAGCATCCTCATATGGTGCGCTTGGAAACCCGTTCAGCCACGGCGGAGGGACGCGGTCAAATCACAATGGATGACCTGTTACGTACTGCGTTGCGTTTGCGTCCCGACCGCCTAGTCGTCGGCGAGGTACGCGGCATTGAAGCCCTGACCCTTGTTCAGGCAATGAACACTGGGCATTCCAAATGCTTGGCCACATTGCACGCCAATTCAGCAATCGATGGACTGCATCGCCTCGACTTACTAACGATGCAGGCTGCCCCAGGGTGGACCCTTCAAGACGCTCGGCATACGGTTTCTTCGGCAATCGGTTTCGTGATTCATATGAAACGTCAATGTCACGGTGCCAGAGTGATCGCCGAAGTCGCTCATCTCAATGGTGATGTTGATGGCTCAGCACTACGGTTGGATTACCTCCACCACTGATATGGCTATCCCCAATTTCTTTTCTCAGTTCAGACAACGACAACGCATTAAGAGTCGCCTCACACAAGCCACTTCATTCGGTAACGAAAACATTATTGATTCTCTTTCGGCAATGACTCGTTCATTGCGCTCAGGTCAATCTCTCGCCTCATCGCTACATCAGGCGAGCATCACCGAACCATGTGATCTTCTGATTCGCCTAGCGGCCGCCATCAATAATGGACAATCCCTCAACCAAGCATGCAACTACTTAATAGAGGCAGATGAAAAACAACACACATCAGGTGATCTATCCGTCGTTCTTCATGTTATTTCCCTTGCTAGCGAAGTTGGTGGTGATGCTGCTCATCACATTGATGCACTCATTGACACCTTGCTCGACCGCTCCTATACGCGCCAAGATCGACACGCTCAGGCATCAACAGCTATGGCATCAACTCGGCTCATTACCTGGTTGCCTGTCGTATGCGCCGTATGGATTATGAGTGATAGTCCCGCGATTCGAAAAACAATGTTGGCCACACCATTGGGTTGGACATGTCTTGCTCTCGGTGTTGGACTGAACCTTGTCGGGCGAATATGGACAAAGAAGTTGATCAACTCGTGATTTTCATTGCCGCTCTCGTTGGATTATTTTTCCTCTGGCGTCGCACCAAAGCGCGCCTTCGTCAACGACATGAAACTGAAATGATGGACGCTTGGCCGCAATCCGTGGATCTCTTGATGGCCGCTCTGCGTGCCGGCTACAGCCCAGTGCAAGGAATTCATTTCCTCAGTTTGCACGCACCCCAAGTGATGCGGCCAGTGTTTCTCGCAGTCACCGAGAAAATGGCGCTCGGCCAACGTTTCACGGATGCCCTACGAGAACTCCCCCAACAGATCGGGCCCGCCGCGCGACCCCTATGCGAAGTCTTGGCCGCGGGAGATCGCCTCGGTATCCCCATGGAGAATTTGATCTTTCAATTGGGTAATGACGCGCGCCTCAGTCGGCGCCGCGCCGCGGAAATATCTGCTCGACAATTGCCGATTCGGCTCAGCCTCCCCTTGGTGATCTGCACCCTTCCATCATTCATTGTCCTGATCATCGTTCCGACTATTGCTGGGACCGTTTCGCAGTTACGTCTTTCGATCTAACTGCCACACCACCACTCACACGGAGACTTTTATGAACAACATTTTCTTACGCATCTATATATATGTCACGACGCCCCACCTCTCGACGGGTCCGCGGGATACTGGTCAAGCCACCTCCGAATATGCGTTAGTCATGCTGGCAGCTGCACTCATCGCTCTTTTGGCAGTGGCTTGGGCGACTGGCGGAGGCGGGGCAGGCAAAATCGGTCGTTTATTCGATCAGGTGATCAGCAATGTCATTTCAAAACTGCCGTAAACACACAACTCAAAGAGACGACGAAGGGCAGGCCACGGTGGAGTTCGCCCTGGTTCTACCTCTCGTCGTGATCTCTCTGCTTCTGCTCATGCAGGTATTGGTCATCGTTCTCGCGCATGTTCAGGTGGTCAACGCCGCACGTAACGGCGTGCGCGCAGCAGCGGTCTCGGCCCAGCCATCTCAGACCGCCGAATCTGTGGCCCTGCACTCTTTAGCGGCTGCGCCTGGCGGCAAAACGCAGTCCGACATCTCGGTTCAAACCACAACCGATTCAAGATGGGTCACCGTCACCGTGACTCAACGCCTTGTCACCGACTTACCCATTATTGGGCGCTTCATCAGTGACCTTGATATCAGTTCGCGTTTTTCGATGCTCCTTGAACCCCCGCTAGGTTGATGGCATGCAGTTATCCGCGCGTACTGATCTTATAGGTGACATTGCTGTCATCAGTTTTAGCGGTGAACTTGACCTCTCAACTTTGCCCAAACTCAGTGACGTGCTGACCCAAGCGACAATCGAGGATCATCAGTGGATCGTTCTTGATCTTGATGGGATCACCATTCTTGATGATCCCGCTTTAGGACTTCTACTCGGCTTCGCTGCCCGCTTACGGGCCAAAAAAACTTCACTACATATTGTCTGTACCAGCCAAAATATTTGCAGTTATTTGCGCCGCACAAAATTGGATCTCATCATCCCTATCGCAACTTCGGTATCCGACATCACCAAGTAACAGAAGGCGAACCTTAAGGTTTGCGTTTGCGAAAGCCGCGACGATCTTCAACTTTGAGTCGGGCTTTTTGTTCTTCTTCAAGCGAAGCCTCTTCAGCAACCAAACGCTTCATGCTGTCCAAGCGTCGCGGATCTACTGTTCCATGAGTGACCGCTACAGAGACCGCACAACCTGGTTCTTCCTCGTGTTTACAATCACGAAAACGACACTTCTCCGACAAGGCGAAAATATCGGCGAAAGCACGTTCGATTCCGGTGCCGCTTGACCACAGACTCACCGCACGCACACCTGGAGTGTCAATCAACCAACCCGCCTCACCTACAGGCTCGGAAGGTAGCGCCACTAATTGCACAGCCGTTGTTGTGTGGCGCCCGCGTTGATCGCCCTCACGCACTGCCGCAGTGCTCTGAACTTGACCGCCGACCAAAGTATTTACAATCGTGCTCTTACCAACACCACTCGCACCGAGGAGCGCAACGGTTCGGTAGCCGCTTGCATATTGCAGCAAGGCATCAAGGCCATCACCACGGATTCCACTCACGACATGGATATCCACACCAGGTGCCACTGCTTCAAGAGTGTTCACACAGTGATCAACCGCCTTCGCACTTTCCATTAAATCGAGTTTGGTCAAAATCAATACTGGTGTGGCTCCGCTATCGAAAGCCAAAACTAATTCTCGTTCAAGGCGACGTTGGTTGGGTGGCGAAACTAAAGCATGCAACAAAAACACGACATCAATATTTGCGGCGATGGTGTGGGCTTCGGCGCGTTGTCCCTCAAAACTGGCACGGCGCATAAATGCACTGTGGCGAGGCAAAACCATTTCAACTTTCTCACCATCAGCAGAAACCACGACCCAGTCGCCAACAGCAACCTCGGCGCCAATATTGCGCACGCGTACGAATTCATCGCCAGTTGACGGTGGGCCATACCAAACCGTGCTCCAACCCCTATCCAACCGCGCCACCCGACCCGGAAGGCCAGTCCCTTGTAGGTCCGCCGCACGGTCGCGACAAAGACTGGACCAAGTCACATCCCATGTGACATTCCAACCAAGGGCGATACGGGGGTCGTTCACATCTGAGACCGTAGCCTTACCGTGGCGCACTTCCCCCGAACCCGCGCCAAAGGATTCACCAAAATGTTGTCTCGCCTCGCCCGCTGGTGCTTCACGCACCAGTGGCTCACCGTCATCATCTGGCTCGTAGCGCTGACCGGAGGAACAATTGTGGCCAATGGGGCCCTCGGCGGAGGCGCCTTTGAAACTCGCTTTTCCATTCCTGATTCGCAAAGCCTGCGAGCACTCGATCTACTCGTCGATGCATATCCCAATGCCGATCCAGTGACCGACGCTCAGATCGTTTTCTCCAGTCCCACTGGCTTTGAAGACTCCACAACTCAAATAGCAATCACCAATTTTCTGGGTGAGGTGCAATCCTCGGTGGACGGACTCAGCGTCAGTAACCCATTTGAAGATTCGACGCTGATCAGCCAAAACGGAACCGTTGCCTATGCCGTGGTCGGACTTCCCGATGGCGAATCAAAAGATGACCAAGACAAAGTCGGCCAAACGATCCTTGCCGTCGGCAACTCCCTCACCAAGTCTGGCGCATTACCCGATGGAGTCATTGTTGAATACGGCGGAGATCCTTTCGTCTCCTTTGAACTTCCTGAAAGTGAAATCGTCGGACTTCTGGCAGCGATCATCATTTTAGTTTTGGCATTCGGCTCAGTTCTTGCCATGGGACTACCTATCGGGACTGCACTCGTCGGACTTGGCACGGGAGTCGCGGCAATCACCATCTTGAGTCACGTGATGGAGATGCCAGATTTTGTCGTTCAAATTGGGGCGATGATCGGCATCGGTGTCGGCATCGACTACGCGTTATTTATCGTCACGCGTTTTCGCGAAGGACTACGTGCAGGTTTATCACCACAAGATGCCACGGTGAACGCCGCCGATACCGCTGGCCGCGCTGTTTTGTTCGCAGGTATTACAGTGATGATTTCGCTGTTGGGTATGTACATGATGGGCATGAGTTTCGTTTATGGACTAGCCATCGGTGGATCGACCACTGTCGGCATCATGGTTGTGGCATCGCTCACTTTGTTGCCGGCCTTACTGAGTTTCGTTGGTCATCGCATCGATGTTACGACTCGTGCAGCGATGGCATCACTGATCATCTTTTCATTCCTCTCGCTTTTCGGAGTCATCTTTTTTGACACTTTGGTCCTGCTTCCCTTCGGTCTATTGATTGCAGTGGTAATCATGTTGCTAAGTATTTTTGTTCCTTCATTGCGCACACCAATTAAACACCGCCAAGCAAAACCACTTCGCCAACAGTTCTGGTATCGCTGGAGCCGCTTTGTGCAAAGGCGTCCGTGGACTTCTTTCATTAGTGGTCTTGTCATACTTCTCACTCTCACCATTCCTCTTCTGAGCATGCGTTTGGCGTTGAGCGACAATGGCAACCGCGCCGAATGGCAAACAGCACGACGGGCGTACGATCTCTTAGCTGATGGTTTCGGGCCTGGCTTCAATGGACCACTGCAACTCGTCGCTCAAGTTGACGAGACAATCACCCAAAATGATCTACAAGCGATTACTCAAGCGGTGCAGGCTGACCCTGATGTTGTTTTTGCGTCACCACCATTTGACGCTCCAAACAGCTTGGTCGTTTGGAAAATCATTCAACGCGAATCGCCGCAAGCCGAGGGCACATCTCTGCTCGTTCATCGACTACGCAACGATGTCCTGCCAGCAGCGATCGGTGATTCGGGTCTGGTGATCAATGTCGGTGGCTTCACAGCGATCGGTGTTGACCTCAGCGATTACTTCGCTGAGCGAATCTTTTTATTCGTCAGTGCAGTGCTCTTACTCTCGTTTTTGCTCCTGATGATTGTCTTTCGCAGTTTGCTCGTTCCTCTCAAGGCAGTCGTTATGAACTTGCTTTCGATTGGTGCCGCTTATGGAATCGTCGTGGCGATTTTCCAATGGGGTTGGGGAGCCGGCTTGATCGGTGCAGGACAGGCAGGTCCGATCGATCCATTCATCCCAATGATGCTTTTTGCCATCGTTTTTGGCCTCTCAATGGACTACGAAGTGTTCTTACTTTCACGCATGAAAGAGGAATTTGACCGAACTGGCGACAATGCCAGCGCAGTGGCCGACGGTCTGGCGGCCACCGCCCGAGTGATTACGGCCGCCGCTTTGATCATGGTCGCCGTTTTTGGCAGTTTCGTGGCTGGAGACGACCGAACCATAAAACTTTTTGGACTGGGTCTCGCCGTGGCCGTCCTGATCGACGCCACATTGGTCAGAATGGTGCTTGTACCTGCGACGATGGAACTTTTGGGAGCCCGAAATTGGTGGATCCCAAAGTGGCTTGATCGGTTCCTTCCACGCATCAATGTTGAGGGAAGATCCCCGCAATCTGAAAAACAGGTGCTTTAATCATCAGCCATGGCAACCACTTCATCGAAGCCCCTCGTCATCGTTGAGTCACCAGCAAAAGCCAAAACCATCGGATCTTTGCTTGGTGCCGGATTTGATGTCCTGGCCTCAGTGGGACACGTAGCTGATCTGCCATCCAAAGGTTTGGCTGTTGACGTCAACAACCATTTCAAGCCGACATACGAACTGACCGAGCGAGGAATAAAGATCGTCAAGGACCTGCGAGTCCTTGCCAAGAAGGCCAGTGCTGTGTATCTAGCAACCGACGAGGACCGTGAGGGTGAGGCCATCAGTTGGCACCTTCTGGAAAATCTCAAGTCGGCGATCAAGCCTGGCGTGCCGGTGCACCGTGTCGTATTTCACGAAATCACGAAGACAGCCATTGACCATGCCTTTGCTCATCCACGAGATCTTGATGACGGCTTGGTCGACGCCGCCGAGACTCGCCGTATCCTCGACCGCTTATTCGGTTATGAAGTGTCCCCTGTGTTATGGCGCAAAGTGAATCGTGGGTTGTCCGCAGGTCGTGTGCAGAGTCCCACCGTGCGACTCATCGTTGAGCGTGAACGTGATCGCATCGCCTTTGTGTCTGCTGGGTATTGGGGCCTCGACCTCTTGTCGGCAACGAGTCCATCATTTAAGGCGACCTTGCTCGAAGTTGACGGTCAGCGAATCGCTACTGGAAAAGACTTCGACAGTTTCGGCAAAGTCAAGGCTGGTGTTGTCGTCCTCACTGAATCGGTCGTGATGTCACTCGTTGACCGCCTGCACAGTGCCACGATCAATGTCCGCTCGGTTGAAGATAAGCCGTATCGCTCGTCGCCCAAGCCACCTTTCATCACCAGCACCTTGCAGCAGGAGGCAGGTCGCAAGTTGCGCCTCTCAGCACAGCAAGTCATGCGCACCGCTCAAGGTTTATACGAAAGCGGATTCATTACCTATATGCGTACCGACTCGGTGACCCTCGCCGATGAAGCACTCACTGAAGTCCGTGCTCAGATTCGCACGGACTACGGCGCTGATTATGTACCTGACTCCCCGCGTCGCTATGCAAACAAAGTCAAGAACGCTCAAGAGGCGCACGAAGCCATTCGACCAACTCTGCCGATGCGTTCACCAGAAAGCCTTTCATCGCAAATCAACGGACCAGCGATGGTTTTGTATCGTTTGATTTGGCAACGTACCTTGGCATCGCAAATGCCTGATGCTACTGGTGTCACGGTGTCAATTCGTCTCGGGGGTTTTGCTGCCGCATCCGTTGCGGTCAAAGCCAACGATTGTGAATTCGCCGCCAGTGGCACGACAATTACTTTTCCTGGTCACCGTCGTGCCTACGAAGAATCGCGTGATGAAGATACGACCGAGGTCGAGAGTGAAGCACTTTTGCCAATCTTGAAAGTTGGCGATGCAGTGGCGGTTTCATCACTTGATGCGAGCGGTCACGAAACCACACCACCAGCGCGTTACACCGAAGCGTCCATCGTGAAAAAACTCGAAGAGCTCGGTATCGGTCGTCCAAGTACGTGGGCATCAATCATTCAGACTGTTCAAGATCGTGGATATGTCTGGAAAAAAGCGCAAGCTCTTGTGCCGACTTGGACTGCCTTTGCAGTGGTGGACTTGCTGGAAAAACATTTCGCTGGATTGGTTGACTTTCAGTTCACCGCTGGCGTTGAGGAGTCTCTCGACGAAATTTCACAAAAAAGGCTCGCCAAGGATAAGTGGTTGCACGATTTCTACTTTGGTCTGATTGAAGAAGGGCGCGAAGGTGACGCCATTGAACTAGGTCTCAAGCGATTGATTGAACAAAATATCGCCGGCATTGATCCAGTCACGATTAACTCATTCACCATCGGCGCTGACCCCACCACTGGCGAGGTCATTGTTGTCAAACCTGGAAAATATGGACCATATGTGAAGCGCGGCGACGAAAATGCTTCCGTGCCCGATTCCCTCGCACCCGATGAGTTGACTCTTGATATGGCGTTACGTCTTCTTGCAATGCCCAAGAGCGATGAGCCGATTGGTGAATTTGATGGTCGTCCAGTTTTCGCCAAGAACGGCCGTTTCGGACCATATGTCCAATGGGGAACGATGGAAGACCCACCACTTGGTATGGAAAAACCGAAGATGGTCAGCCTATTTAAGACCATGGTTCTTGATCGCATCACAATGCATGACGCTGAACAACTCTTGACTTTGCCACGCACCCTTGGTGTTGATCCGAGTGATGGTGAAACAATCACCGCCCAGAACGGAAAGTTCGGACCATATCTACAGAAGGTCAAGGATTACCGCACGATTGATAATGAAGAACGCTTACTGACAATCACTCTTGATGAGGCGTTAGCGATCTATGCACTCCCAAAAGTATTTCGCCGAGGTCGTGCCGCATCACCAAATAGTGGCCCGCTGCGTGACTTCGGCACTGACCCTTCAAACAACCGCCCGGTCGTCGCCAAAGACGGCAAGTTCGGTGTGTATGTCACCGATGGCGAGGTCAATGCCTCCCTCGGTAAGGGTGATCATCTTGAAGATATGTTGCCCGAGCGGGCTTATGAGTTGTTGGCAGTGCGTCGTGAAGTGATGATTGAAAAAGGATTTGTGCCAGGGCAAAAAAGTCCTGCCAAACGGGGTGCCACGCCGAAAAAAAAGGCTCCGGCAGAGAAGGCTGCAGTGAAGAAGGTCGCGCCGAAGAAAGCCACTGCGAAAAAGGCTACGGTAAAGAAAGCCGCACCGAAAAAGAAAGCTCAGAAGCCAGAAGAATGACCAAGCCTTACTACATTGCATTCGAGGGAATCGAAGGATGTGGAAAAACAACGCAGGCATTACGACTCGCCGAATCGCTACGTCTTCTTGATCCAGGGACTGTGCTCACTCGCGAAACGGGTGGCACAGATATCGGAGCCCGCATTCGTGAGGTGTTACATGACATCGGTAATACCCATCTTGATTCAATCGCTGAAGCGTTGCTGATCGCCGGTGATCGCGCTCAACATCGCAGCGAGGTTTTAGAGCCGGCGTTGTCAGCCGGTCATCATGTCGTGAGTGATCGCAGCGTGTATTCTTCTATCGCTTATCAGGGCTACGGGCGTCAACTCCCGCTTGACACTGTTCGCTATGTCAATGATTGGGCTTTGCAATCGCGCTGGCCAGATTTGATTTTCTTACTTGACGTTCCCCACGAACATGCCATGAGTCGCTTAGCGCATCGTGCACTGGATCGCTTTGAGCAAGAAGATGGAGATTTTTTCTCGCGCGTCACTAATGGTTTGAAAGCTATGGCAGCAGATGACCCATCGCGATGGGTCATCATTGACGCGTCTGGCGACGCAGATAGTATTTCAGCAACTGTCCGACAGGCCGTGGCAGAGCGCTTAGGTCTCTGAGATGGCAACCGCATCGGTGTACGACGGAGTCATCGGTCAGGAATATTCGTTGACCAAATTGCGTGCCCTTGCTCAATCACCAGCGCACGCTTATCTTTTTGTTGGTCCTGCTGGATGCGGAAAAGAAATCGCTGCACGCGCTTTCGCAGCAGTAAAATTGCAAGGTTCAGAAGACAGCACCCAGCGCACGGCTGATTTGGTGTTGCGCAGTATCCACGTTGATGTTCACGAGGTTGAACGTGAAGGTGCGGGTATCAGCATGGATCAGGCACGCGATGAAATCATCAAACTTGCCGAGCGATCTGCTGTTGAGGGTTCAACTCGAGCGATCATCGTGCATGACTTCCATCTGCTCGCCGATGGGGCGCGTGCGTCATTATTGAAGACCATTGAGGAGCCTGACGGTCAAACGGTGATGATTATGCTCAGCGACGATGTCCCTGACACGATGATCACGATCGCTTCACGATGTGTTCGCATTGACTTCGTTCCGATCTCCGATGAATTGGTTGTGCGACAACTAGTCGCTGAGGGTACCGCTCTCAACAAGGCGCAAGCAGTTGCGCACGTTGCTGCTGGTGACCTAGAACGCGCACGAGTTTTAGTCAACGATTCATCCTTAACAGCGCGTACTGCTCTGTTCGCCGAGATCCCGCAACGATTGGATGGCACTACATCGCGGGCGCTTGCGCTCGCAGCCGAATTGCTCGGTGCGGTCGAATCTTCACTTGTGGCATTTCAGGCAAAGCAAGCGAAAGAACTGGAAGAGTTGGAAGACCGCGTAAAAGATTTGGGCGAGCGCGGTAGTGGACGCAAGTTGTTGGGCGACAAACACAAGCGCGAATTGCGTCGCTATCGCACAGATGAGTTGCGATCAGGACTGCGAATGCTGACTTTGGTGTACAGCGAAGCATTCAAACACTCCACGACAGCAACGGCCATGTACCAGACAGAATCGTATGTGCGGGCAGTCAAAAAACTGGGAGATGCCAACGTGGCCCTCAGCCGCAATGTCAACGAAAAGTTGCTTTTCGAGAACCTTTTGATGTCCTTGCCGAATATCGCCCTCTGATTTTTAGCAGGGACATGGCATCAAATGATCGGATCACTAACTCGGCGGTAGGATTTTTACCCATTGCCCGGGTAGCTCAGTCGGTAGAGCAACGCACTCGTAATGCGTAGGTCAGGAGTTCGATTCTCCTCTCGGGCTCCACACTGGGTGAGGGTGGGGTTCTGGGTCGCCATACGGACACCCAGCGTCCGTGACGCGACCCAGCACCCCTCTAACCTGTGCTGAGTATGCAAGAACGATGGATTACCGACTGGCCGACAAGCCAAAGATTTCCCCACTACACACGCGCTAACGCCGGCGAGGTTCTTGCCGACCCCGTGAGCCCTCTCGGTTGGACTTTCGGCTGGGACGGGGGAATCGTCGCCGGTTATAAAGCGGGCCTCATCCGCATCGGTGCCTACGAAGATGCCGACTTCAATGCTCAGCATCCAGAATCAGTGGCCTGCTTTGGTGGCTACTTCTATATCAACCTCTCGGCCATTCGCATGCAGGGTGTGCGCAACCCCGCCGCCACCGTTGCCGCACTTGACCAAGCTTTCTTTGGCGATCACCCCGACGTTCCGACCTACGTCACTCACCCAGATGACGAGAAGCCTCATCTCACTGCCGGTATCGACGCCCACACCGCGTGGGTGATGAGTGGAGTCGCGTGGCCTGAACTTGATGCCGACAAAGCAAACGCCGCAACGTTACGTGCCTCGCGCGGTGACCTCACGACATATACCGATGCGCAACTCGTGCAACGTGCGCGTGTCGTGCAGACCCAACTCCCACACCTGTTTTCACAGCATGTGATATCTGGCAGTAGCGCAGCCGTCGCCCCTGGGCTCCTCGGCGTGGTTGCTGAAGCGATCGGCGAACCAAGTTTGCCAATGTCATTGCTTTCGAGTATCGGCGATGTTGATTCGGCCGACGCCAACTACGCACTTTGGCATCTGTCGCGTCTTGTACATCATAATCCGCAACTCACTGCTGCATTTGACGCTGGCCTGAACGATGTCCTTTCGCGTGTCACTCCCGCGTTCATTGCTGCATGGGATGAATTTTTGGTTGAGTTCGGAAGTCGTGGACCAGATGAGTGGGACCTACGTTCACCGACTTGGGAAACGCATCCACAACTTTTACTTGCTGCCCTGGATCGCGTGCGCTTGCAGTCAGATGATGAATCACCCCATGCGCGTCACCAAAGCAAAGCCGTGTTGCGCGATGCTCTGATCGCCAAGGCTCGCGTTGCACTCAGCGACAAGCCAGATGTCGCGCCACTTCTCGACCTTGGTCTTGGTGCTGGGAAAATGAT
>SYDZ01000027.1 GCA_005801025.1 Actinomycetota bacterium | reverse complement strand
TGTGACTCGCCAATAAAGGAGGTGATTACTTTAGTTTTGGTCACGAACGAGTCAGTCAGAATAGTTTGCACTGCCGGCGTTCTGGCAATCAACTTCTCCCCGGAAGGAAGGGTATCTTCGTTCAGAGTGACCGTGTAATCGGCTCGACTTGGGACCGCTACAACCACGACTCCTTCGGCATCAGTGACACCAACCCCGAGGACCAGACCTTGTGCATCTGTCACTGAAATTTCGACACCTGCGACTGGCTGGTTATCGCTTTTTCCGTCGTTCGTACGCACCTGATCTCGCACCTGGATGCGAACGCTGTAATCATCATCTGCTGCTTTCGCTGAGCCGAATGCAAAACCCAAAACCGACCCAATCACAACGGCAATCACGAGACAACGTTTTGCGACGACTTTGACTAACAAAACTTTCACTGAACCCTCTGTCCATGGCACTCACTTGCTCTGTCCTAGTCAGGTTACTTCTCCGCAACCGCCTAATGTAACCCAAGTGCCCCCGACGCCGAAACCTACTCGTCCGATAGCACTGGTGTTGCTGGCCAGCGCGTTATTCGGCACCACGGGCACCGCATTAGCCAAAGGACCAGCAAATATTGACGCCATCTCTGCTGGTATTTTCAGGCTCATTATTGGAGGTTGTGGGCTCACTCTGATTTCTTGGCGGCATGTTCCAACTCTGCAGGATCAATCTCGCCGTCTGCTCTTCGGGGCTACCGCTGTGGCCACTTATCAACTCCTCTTCTTTTATTCGGTCAGCCTCACGGGAGTTGCATTGGCGACACTGATCACTATCGGCGCGAGTCCTTTATTCTCTCGTTTGCTCTCACACCTCAAGAGACAGCCGCCCCCATCACCAATGTGGTGTCTGGCCGCCGCCTTCACTCTCTCTGGTCTCGTGGTCTTGGTCGTGGGTTCTGAAAATTCGGTGTCATACGACTTAGGTGGGATGATGTGTGCTCTTGTCGCTGGCTGCGCGTATGCAATGTACACAGAGAGCGCTTCGGCCCTCATCAACAGGAAAGCTCATCCCACGGCAAGTCTTGGCGCGATGTTCTTCATTGCTGGATTGCTCACTACTCCCCTGTTCATTTGGCACCGAGTTGCTTGGTTGAATACATCTCGAGGAATCCTCGTCATTTTTTACTTATCTATCGTCACTTTGACATGTGCTTATATGGCCTTCGGCAACGCTCTGGTGACCTTAAAGCCGATGACGGTGGTGATGTTGACCACGCTTGAACCAATAGTGGCATCAGTTCTCGCCGTCTTTATGTTGAATGAAAAGTTTCCCCTCACTTCGTGGGTCGGCGCGAGTTTGGTTTTCACCGGATTACTCATGGTTGGGTTGTCAACGCCTCGGCAAACTACGGTGAGATCGTGAGCGACTTTGCCCCTGCCCCCATCAAGAATCGGATAACAGAACTCTTAGGTATTGACTATCCGATCATTCAAGCCCCCATGGGATGGATAGCGAGAAGCCCCTTAGCGAGTGCCGTCAGCAACGCTGGAGGTTTGGGAATCATTGAAACCTCTTCTGGCGAGCTTGACAATATTCGTCGCGAAATCGAAAAGATGGCTGAACTCACACACAAGCCATTCGGCGTCAACATCGCTCAACTTTTTGTTCGGGACCCGTCAATCGTTGATTTCGTTGTTGCGCAAGGCGTCAAGTTTGTGACCACCTCAGCGGGTGATCCACGGCAATATACGGCACAATTGAAGGATGCCGGTTTGACGGTCTTCCATGTTGTCCCCACACTTTCGGCAGCCCTCAAAGCAGTTGCTGCAGGTGTCGATGGTCTTGTCGTTGAAGGCGGAGAAGGTGGCGGTTTCAAAAATCCGCGTGATGTCTCCACGATGGTTCTTCTGCCACTTGTGGCTTCACGCGTTGACGTGCCGATCATCGCTGCAGGGGGAATAAGTGATGGAGTTTCTATGGCCGCCGCATTCGCTCTTGGTGCGCAGGGAGTGCAAATGGGGACCCGAATGGTCTCCGCTACTGAATCACCTGTGCACAATAATTGGAAACAAGCGATTCTCGATGGCACTGAGACGGATACTGTTTTTCTCAACCGACATTCCAAGCCTGGTTTGCGAGCAATACGCACCGAGCGCACAAGTGCATTAGAAAAACAAGAACACGTACCTTTAACGGAGATGAGTCGCGCACTTGAACTTTACTTCGGTGGAGACATGGAAGCCGCAATTGCCTTAACCGGCCAAGTCATGGGGCGTATTGAGACCATTTTGTCGGTGCAGGAAATTATTCATCAGGCGATGATTGATTTCCGCTCTACTATTTCCCGTCTAGCAGCGAACGTCTGATGCCCGATGAGCCACACGTTGACAAGAGAAATAAAAAACATGGTTGCCCCGAAAATATGAATTCCTACTAGGAGCGCCGGAATATCGTTGAAGTACTGGACGTAGCCGACAGTCGCCTGTAGGACTGACACGATCATCACGATCTCAAGTGCCGATCTCAATGATGCCAATCCTCGTGTTCGATGAATCACGCCAGCCAAAACCAACATCAAAGAAATCATGACGATCACAGAAGCTCCATGCACCTTCGCCGTGGAGGCGACCTCAAATCCTAAGCGTC
>SYDZ01000026.1 GCA_005801025.1 Actinomycetota bacterium | reverse complement strand
TTCAGGGGTGATCATCGGCGCAGCAGTCAGTGATGACGAAGCAAAAACTTTATTCCCACAAGGTTGGAAGACCGTCAAGCCGTACCTGCGAGTTCTGGCCCAGCCAAAGAACTAGTTACATATTTAGCCAGTTTCGTTCGACCCAGTCGCGCACCTGTGGAGCTAAAAGCTCAAGGTGAGTGGCTGGGTCATTGCGTATCAGCGTGGCACTAATCGGCACATGCGCTCTCTCAGGGTCACAGATCAAAGGCAACGCGCCGAGACGTCGTGCCAATTCGGCAATATAAAAATCGCTAGAGACCACAACGTCTGGTCCCTGTGAAGACGGTCCGGATGTGATGGGCCATTTCGACTGTAGAAGTTCAATCCAGCGCGCCCACAAGTCTTGATCATCCCAATCGTTGTGCAGATTGTGCTCGACCTGCACGACGTGGGCCACAGGGTGTAACTCTTGCAACCACTGAGCCCGAAGATGCCCAGGGACAGCCTCACCTTGTTTGGTGTTGACGAAAACGACGACCTCAGTGCATCGTTGCTGGGCCCACTCAATCATGTAGGAGTGCCCAAGATGAGGTGGGTCAAAACGCCCGATGATCAATCCACTGTGATGCACGAAATCACCCTAGGACCAGTGCAGGTTCTGAGTAAAACCACAGGCAGAATAGTGATATGACGCAAGTTGCCTCCTACCCCGCTGCTGCAGCCCTCAACGCCTCAAAGATTTACGGCAGTGACGACAGCGAGGTACGGGCCCTTGACGACGTCACCGTGGACTTCCAACTCGGCCACTTCACTGCCATTATGGGCCCTTCGGGTTCAGGGAAGAGCACCCTGATGCATTGTCTGGCCGGTCTTGATTCGCTCACCAGTGGGCGCGTTTGCATTGGTGATACAGACCTCGCCCAACTCGATGATCAGCAACTGACGACTCTGCGGCGCGAGAAGGTTGGCTTCATTTTTCAGGCTTACAACTTGATTCCGACACTGACAGCTCTGGAAAATATCACCCTGCCAATGGATCTAGGTGGTCTCAAACCCGAACAGGAATGGCTTGACACAGTCATAGACGCCATGAATCTACGGAATCGTCTGAGCCATCGCCCGAGCGAACTTTCAGGTGGACAACAGCAACGTGTCGCAGTGGCCCGCGCACTTGCAAGCCGACCACAGATCATTTTCGCTGACGAACCAACAGGCAACTTGGATAGCAAGACGGGAGCCGAGATTCTCACCTTTATGAAACATGCAGTCACCGATTTACATCAGACAATTGTCATGGTGACTCACGATCCGTTAGCAGCCGCGTACGCGGATCGCGTTGTCTTTCTCGCTGATGGACGGGTTGTGGATGAACTTTCACAACCGACTTCGGCTCAAGTCCTAGACCGCATGAAGCGTCTCGGAAACTAAAATGGTTTCACCTGTCGTTCGCCTGACCGCACGCGGGGTTGTGGCGCGAAAGTTCCGTGTTCTGTTGACAACTTTGGCTGTCGTGAGTGGCGTGGCTTTTGTGTCAGGCGCTTTTGTCCTCACCGACAGCGTGAAATCCGCAATTGATGACTTGTTTGAAGAGTTACGTGGCGACATTGATCTTGAAGTGCGAACCACAATCGCTTTTGGTAATGAGGCCCGAGGAGAACGTGACCCCGTCCCACTTTCCCTTCTGTCAGCGATCTCCGAGGTTGAAGGGGTGCGACTTGTTGAAGCAAACCTCAGACGGTCTGCAACAATCATCAAAGCCGATGGCGAACCTCTTCAAGTTTCGGGTCCAGCCTTCGGTATTGCATGGGATGGACCCGACGGTCTCGACGGGCGAACTTTGATCGCTGGTACGGCACCGACGGGACCCAAAGATGTCGCCATTGACAAGAGTTCTGCCAAACGCGCTGGCTATGGGATTGGTGATGTCGTCACAATTGTCGGGCCAATAGGAAAAGATCAGTTCACTCTTGTCGGGCTCACAGGTACTGGTAATACCAACGGAGGCGGGGGCGCAAGTATCAGCGCGTTCAATCCCGGCACTGCCAATGACTTCCTTGGCGCCCAAGATCAAGCAGACAGTTTATTGATCGGTGTCCTTCCTAATTTTTCACTCAGTGATGTTCAGGCGTCCATCGCAGAAATGTTGCCAGAGTCGATCGAAGTCATCACTGGAGTGCAAGCCGCAAAAGAAATTTCTGGCTCAATCAATGATGTCATTGACATTTTCGGAAAGGTTTTGCTTGGCTTCGCAGCAATCTCACTTTTCGTCAGTGCCTTTTTGATCTTCAATACATTTGCCATCATCGTCAGTCAAAGGCTTCGCGAACTTGCACTGATGCGTGCGGTCGGCGCCAGCACCCAACAAATTCGTGCCATGATTATCGGCGAAGGTCTGATCATCGGCATTATCGCCACTGGACTCGGAATTCTCGGTGGGCTGGGAGTCGCCCATGGTATCACGGCGCTCTTCAACGCCGCTGGAGCAGCCTTCCCCACCGCCGCTTTGACACTGTCGCTACGCACGATTTTGGTTTCCGTGTTTATTGGTATCGGCGTGACAGTGACGGCCGCCATCGTGCCCGCTATTCGTGCTAGTCGCATCCCGCCTGTAGCTGCAATGCGACCCGAACTTGGCTTCTCTGCCCTGCAACGCAATAAGCGACTCGTCGTGGGCCTCACCACTCTGCTTGTCGGCATCACTCTTTGCAGTATCGGATTATTTGTGCAACCCGGGGGCACAATCATCACCCTCGGAAGTTCTGCAATCGGTGCCATCATGTTGTTTCTTGGGGTCGCCAGCCTGTCCACGACGATCGCCGCTCCTGCGAGTCGCCTCATCAGTCGAATTCTGCCTGTGCCTTTTCGGCCCATGACGCGTTCGGTTCCTGGTCGCCTTGCCAGCAGGAATGCACAGCGCACACCGCGCCGCACTGCTTCTACAGCCTCTGCGCTGATGGTCGGGCTGGCCTTGGTCAGCACTGTTTCGGTGGTCGCTGCCTCGGTGAAGAAATCGTTCACCGAGCAACTGCAGTCTTCAGTCACGGCAGATTTTTTCATCACTAACCTGAGCTTTCAAGGGTTGCCAGTGGCCTTTGCCGAACGCCTTGACGCGCTGAATGAATTGGGTTCGGTCAGTCCTTTTCGAGCCACGCGTGCTCTCGTGAACGGCGAGGAAAAACAAATCGGTGCCGTCAAGCCTGAAATGGGCGACATCGTTGATGTGGGTGTCATCGAAGGAAGCATTGAGTCGCTGG
>SYDZ01000003.1 GCA_005801025.1 Actinomycetota bacterium | reverse complement strand
GACACCATCGTGCGCACCTCCGAGGGCTGGAGAATCCACAATCGTTTTGAACACCTCGCTTACGTCAAGTAGTCCGACCCATGCCATTACCTTCAAAACGCAATCCGCAAGAACTTGCTCGGACGCTTGAGGTCTGGTTCACTAAAGAATTCGGCCACCAGTGCACCATCAGTGATGTTGGCATCCCCGAGGGCACTGGGATGAGTAGTGAAACCTTATTGTTCACGCTTCATCACAATGGGTTAGTTGAACCAGTGGTGACACGACTCAATCCAGATATGAATGATTGGCCGGTTTTTGCGATCTATGACCTAGCCGCTCAGGCTGGGGCGATGCGCTTAGTCGGTCAACACAGCGATCTTCCCGTTCCCAACATTCGTTTTCTTGAAAACGATGCATCAATCCTCGGCTCACCATTTTTGGTCATGGATCGTGCTTCCGGTCGCGCCTTACCTGATATGCCGCCGTATGTTTTCGGTGGCAGTTACATGGATTCCATGAGCACGGATGAACGTCGCGAACTTGGTCGTCAGGTGGCTCGAGTTCAGGCCCGCATTCACGCCATTGATCTAGAAAAAGCAGCAGTCGATGGTACGGACCTCTCATTTCTGCCGTCTCTCCAAGGCGATGCCATTGACCGCTTACTCGCCGAACAGCGCGCCTACTACGACTGGGCTCGCGGTGATTTGCGTTTACCAGTGATTGAACGCTCCTTAGTCTGGTTGGCCGCGCATAAGCCGCAGAACCCTGGGCCCACGGTCATCAACTGGGGAGACGCTCGTCCTGGAAACATTTTGTTTGATGGGCTCACACCGACGGCGGTTCTAGATTGGGAAATGGTCAACGCTGGCCCAGCTGGAGTTGACGTCGGTTGGATGATATTTATGCACCAATTCTTCCAGTCATTAGCCGACGTTTTTGAAATGTCGGGATTCCCCGAGTTCTGCCAGCCTGACGACATCATTGAGGCTTACGAGAGTGCAGGCGGGCAACATATCGAAGACCTTCAGTGGTACATCGTCTACGCAAGTTTGCGCTTTGCCGCAGTCGCCATTCGAACTTCACTTCGCGGCGTCGCCTACGCCGAGCGCGAAATGCCAGACGATCCCGAAGATCTGATCATGCACAAGGCCATGCTCTACGCCCAGATCAGTTAACTAGGTCAGCTAGGACTTGAGTAACTCCGGACGCATTGTGGCGATCTGCCGACGTATGCCCTCACGCCAATCAATGGTTGTGCTGAAGCCAAGGTCACGGAGTTTGCTGACATCGGGAACGATGGAAGCAATGGTCGCTGTGGTCGGTGCAAATGCTGGAGTCAAGCCAGTGAGTCGCCCCATCTCCCCGCACCAATCTTCAATGGACACAATCTGATCGCCACCCCAGTTGACGATCCCTGCTGGCGTGCCAGCTAGTGACAACAGATACGGAATACTTCGAGCAATATCAACAGCGTGGATCGGCGTGTAATCAGTGGGTTGATCCACATGCACTGGAATCGCGATGTTGCGCTCCATCATCATCAAATGAAACGACATCCAACCGTAGGTATCGCCATATGGCACATTCAAACGCGCAATCACTGTCGGAACGCCTAAACGTTTTGCAGTGTGCTGCACCAAAACCTCACCAGCGATTTTCGAAATACTGTAGGTCGGCATACCTGGCATTGGGCGATGACTATCACCCAGAAGGTCAGTCTCTTGACGAGGCACCCCGTGCTTGGGCTCATACACCGCAGTCGAAGAACAATGGAAAAAAGTTAATTTGTCACTACGTTGCGCAGCCGTTTCCATTAAGTCCGCGCTGCCATGAGCATTTGCTGCGAAAGCTTCAGCAAAGTTATTGCTCTTGGCCACCGCAAAATGCAGTACCAAATCAAGATCTGCCGGGACTTCGTCAAGCCGACCATTCTCAAGATCAATGCTCACGGTTTGGACACCTTTGTTATGCCATGGCTGACGCTGCGCAGGATCATTAAAGCGTGCCGCCCCGTACACCGTGTTACCGGCACTAGCCAGTGATTCAGCCAATGGTCCAGCGACCCAACCTGTCACACCAGTGACCAAAATCTTGCGCCCTGTGAGTGCTGCGATACTCATTTCACTACCACAACTGATCGGTATACATGTCTGTACCAAAGACGGTGTTCTTAAATGGACTTGTCCACAAATGAGTGGCTAACCCACTGGCATTTAAGTCAGCGCCAAAGCGTGCATAACCTTCACCCCACTGCGCTGCTGGATCGTGATCAAGAAAATGAATCTGCATAAAACGCTGATCAGCTTTAGGCACTCGAGGTACATCTGGTGGGGCATCATCTAACAGTGGTAACAAGGTGGAGTAGTTGAAAACATCTGGACCCCATGAAGACTCAAAGGCTTGAGGCGCCCAACGAGTTTTCATCCACTCGCCCATTTGCTCGTGGGTCACGCCATCTTTCAATTCACCAACATTGACCACGATGCCGGGATAACCGCGATCAAGGGCAAGTTCAATATTCGTCGTCGTGTCAGTACGTGTCATTGACCACGCGTTGTTATACAACTGCGTGTGAATATGGGTTCGCTCACCAAACATTCGCCCCGTGGCGTGGAGATTCTTGACCGTGTCAACGCTCCAACGATTCCAGTCGTCGTGGTGACCCTTGAGAACCCAATAGATCGCCAGATAAGAACCGGACATTGGATCTGGCGTCATCGGCGAATCACTAGGATACCGCAAAGCCTTGAGATCTTTCGTTGAGACAAATCGATCACCAGCAAATGAGTACGCCCCCACCAAGACGCCGCCATAAAAATGATCCCGCTCGTACCAACGGTTGTATTCGACTTCATGACCTTTGGTGGGCTCCACCATGGTGAACAACAATGTTCCAAGTTCAATCGGGTATTTCTTCATACCCCCCCCTCTAGCGCAAGTGATTGCAATGAAACCCCAACTCTAGATGCTTCTGACGCAGAGTCAGAAACCCAAGCCGTGGGAATGGGACTACTCCCCAATCACAACAACAGGTTCCTCAGTGAGCACCCAGTGAATCTTTGAAGTATCTAAAAACTTTTCCGTATCAGCCATCACCAAAGGAAAATCTGACTCAGACATATGAGCGTTGAATTGCTCGGCAGAGTCAAAGATCTGGATCGTTACGCCGTCAAAATCGGGTTCGTGGCGGCTACCCGCGGGTGGCCACACAGCCGCGTGCTGCTCATAACGACGGACATACTTTGCCGCTGAACAATTGCGAATCAGCGGTCCATGAATATCAAACCAGTAATCAAGAAATTCCTGATGAGTTGTGCCTGGCTTGCGCTTGAGCATTGAGACGAGTCGAATCATGGTGATGCCTTTCAGTTCACTAAATTTCTATTACAAACCTAAGAAAGATCCACCATCGCAGATGATTGTTTGACCAGTCACAAAAGATGAATCATCACTCGACAAAAATAATGCAACAGAGCCAATGTCTTGGGTGATATCGCCAACCCGACCAAGGGGCGTTCGGGCTTCAATTGCACTCTGTAAGGCAGGGTTGCGACCAAAGGCGCGCAAAAGTGCTGGGCTACCAGCGACCGGTCCAATGCAGTTAACGGTCACGCCGTGTTGACCCCATTCACGAGCCAAACTTTTAGTGATCGCGCGTTGAGCGGCCTTAGCTGGTGAATACAAAGGAATATTTGCGCTGCCTTCAATGCCTGACGGCGATGTGATCAGTATCAATCGTCCGCCACCTTGACCCGCCGGTCGTGCCGAAGATGAAATCAGGTACGGCATCGCTGCGCGAGCACAAAACAAGCTGGCCCACACCCCAGTCCGTGACATAGAGGTCCAGTGTTTATCAATCTGGGCTTGCTCTAACTTATGGGGGATGCCGCCCATGAAGGCGTTATGCACCATGATGTCCAGTCGTCCGAACTGTTGCACCGTCTGCTCCACACACTCGTCAACCGAACGCGAAACTGAAACATCGGTGACGATACACACGGCCAATCCACCTGCCGAACGAATCGACTCAACAACGGGCTCGCCGGTCTCGGCACGACGCGCCGCAACGACAACAGTGGCTCCCGCTTGTGCCAGGCGGCGAGCGATACCTTCGCCGACTCCCTGACCTGCTCCCGTCACGATGGCCACCCGATTTTTCAGTCGGAGTTCACTCACATCCACAATCCACCGTCGCAAACAATCGTTTGACCCGTGATATCGCCTGAAGTCTGACTACACAGCCACGACACCACGCCAACAGGACTCACTTGGCCGACTAACGAACGAGGAGCGATTGACACTGGACCAGACACGTCGGGATCAATATCAAACCAATGTGGCTCAACCGCCACTGCATTCACTGTTATTCCCGCTTGTCCCCATTGACGAGCTGCCGATTTCACCAAAACACGCGCCGATTCTGCGAGTGCCGATTGGGCAACCAGCCCCGCCCCACCTGACATACCTGTCGTGGGAACCACCACCACAATGCGATGAGAGCCCCGCTCATGTGCTTCTTGCAGATTGATGATGACCTGTTGCATTGGCTGCTCATATATAACGTCAATCATTTCGTCGGTGAGATCAAGAAGCGATTCCACGACCACGGCGCCATCAACGCCAACAACAATGACCGTGCTCGGAGTTTCACACTGCACTTCAGACCGCAAAAGTTCAGCTAGGGCGCCATGGCCCAAGACCGTCACACTCACGACACTGCATCCCCAGTTTCAAGATGGGCTGATGCATCACCGTAAGCGTCAACCAACATGATTCGTTGAGAAAAAGCCCACGTGCCAGAGGCATTTTGGGTGAACTCATCGTGGTATCGACCAGATGCGACAACTTGAAGGGGCAAGACACTGGGCACGTTTTGTAAAACGGTGAACTGTGAACGAGTTCGCGCCTGACCACGTGCATCAGATTCAAGGATCGTATTTGTCACGAGATGTTTTGTCCGTGGAATTCCCTCATAAGTTTTTACAAATCGATGCATCACCTCACCGACCATCTCGCCTGGCACCGCGGGCTGGTCGGGTCCCGCCATAAAAACAGGCACACCAGCAAAAAGTACTGAGAGGCCGTCAAAGTTGCCGCTATCCACAAGTTCGGCATAGACGTACAACAAATTGAGAACTGCTCTTTCATCTCCATAAGTAAGCACGGGAACACCCTAGATCAACTACGGTCAAAGCATGGCTGATCATGAAAACAACCCCCCTCAACCCTCTATCTCGTGGCCGATACCTGGCGAACAAACCGATGAACTTGTACGTGCGGCATTCCCACTACGTCTCGGGCTTGTCGAAGGAAAAGTTGCCCTCGTGACTGGCGCCGGTCGAGGAATCGGTGAAGCAACTGCGCGTTTGTTCGCCGTTGAAGGTGCCGCTGTTGTTGTCTGCGATATTGATGGGGACGCTGCCCAATCTGTCGTGCAATCCATTCAGGAACGCGGCGGAGAGGCCGTTGCAGTCGTTGCCGATCTCACCAAGGAAGATGAAGTCGCCGCCGTCATCACGACTGCTATTGACCGCTATGGTCGCCTTGATTGTGCAGTCAACAATGCTGGAGTCAGCGGTCGCTTTGGATCTTTTATTGATTTACCACTACACGAATGGCAACACATGATCAACGTCAATTTGACCAGCGTTTTCCTCTGCTTAAAGTATGAACTTGGCGTCATGGCTGCACAGGGCTCTGGCTCAATCGTCAATGTCTCTTCAGGCGCAGGCGTCGTCGCCGCACCTGGTCTTCCGCATTACACGGCGGCCAAGCATGGTGTACTCGGTCTGACAAAATGTGCGGCTACAGAGTTTGCCGCCAAGGGAGTACGCGTCAATGCGATTCTCCCCGGCACCACTCGAACACCAATGATTAATGGATTTATCAACGGTGACCCAGCGATGGAGAAAATGGTTAGTCGCGGCATCGGTCGTGGCTATATGGGTGAACCCTCAGAAATAGCAGAATCAGCAGTTTGGTTATGCAGTGACCGAGCCAGTTTCGTCTGTGGTGAATCGTTACTAGTTGACGGCGCCACCGTCTGTCGCTGATTTTTTCTTCGCATTCAAACATTAAGTCCACGAGGACATAACGTCATCAACACTGTGTTCACCTGAATGACAGGGCACTCCCGCGTTAGCCGGAGTGCGCGAAAAACGTGGTGCCGCCTGTGCCTGAACCACACCATTGATCGTCACTACGGTGCCTCGTGCTGCGGTATGAGGATGACTGGCAACTTCACTCGGTGACAGTACCGGGGCAAAACAAGCATCGGAACCCTTAAATATTTCTTCCCATTGCTCGCGCGTTCGTTCGGCAAACACTTGTGCCATACGAACTTTCGCGGCTACCCAAAGGGTGCGATCATTTTGTTTGTCGGCAGACAACAACGCGTCCTGAGTAACACCGAGACGATGAATGAGTTCAGCGTAGAACTGCGGCTCAATGGCTCCAACTGAAATCCATTTGTGATCGGCGGTCTCGTACACATTGTAAAAATGTGCTCCACCGTCAATGTGGTTCGTCCCCCGCTCACCCCAGAACCCGCTCGTGGAAGCCGAGAAAAATGGTCCGAGAATCATCGCCGCCCCATCCACCATGGCAGCATCAATCACTTGTCCCTTGCCGCTGGCAAAACGCTCAACAAGAGCACTCGCCACACCCATCGCAAGAACTAAGCCACCGCCAGCAAAGTCACCGAGGAGGTTGATGGGTGGCGTCGGTGGTTGGCCGGCAGAGCCAATGAGATGCAAGGCCCCCGACAAAGATATGTAATCAATGTCGTGCCCAGCAGTGTGAGCTAGTGGTCCCTCTTGACCCCAACCTGTCATTCGTCCGTAGATCATCCGTTCATTGCGAGCGCACACGATATCTGGGCCGATGCCCAGTCGTTCGCACACTCCTGGCCGAAATGGGTCAACGAAGACATCAGCACGGTCGGTGAGTTCTAGCAGTGTGGCAATGTCAACCGCACTTTTTAAATCCACAGCAATACTGCGCTTTCCGCGCATCAAAGGATTCGTTGGTAGACGAGTTCGTTGTACCCGCGCCACTACCTCGGGACGTTCCACAGCGATCACATCAGCCCCGAGATCGGCCAAGATCATGGCCCCATAAGGACCAGGTCCTTGCCCGACTAATTCAATGACCCGCACACCGTGCAATGGTCCAGCCATGGCCGTCAACCTTCGAGACCAGCGTCAACCATGGCCTGTTGCTTCGCCCAGCGATAGTCACTTTTACCCGCTGGCGAACGCACCATGAGTGCGACCAAGGTCAATTGACGGGGCACTTTATAACCCGCGACATGTAAGCGACAATGCTCCTGAATACTTTCTAACGTTGGAGATGTCCCAGCGCGCGCTTGCACAACAGCGGTCACCCGCTCGCCCCAACGGTCATCAGGTACGCCGACAACAACGGCATCAAAAACTTCGGGATGGCTTTTCAAAGAATTCTCCACTTCTTCAGGAAAAATCTTTTCTCCACCACTATTAATGCACACAGAACCACGACCAATCAAAGTAATCGTGCCATCTACTTCAAGTCGAGCAAAGTCGCCAGGGATTGCGTAACGCGTTCCATCGGGAGAGGTCATAAATGTGGCCGCACTTTTCTCAGGATCCTTGTGATACCGCAACGGAATATTGCCTGCGCGCGCCAAGCGGCCGATTTCGCCTGGTTGTACAGGCATTAAATCCTCACCCAAAACGAAAGTGTCACGCGCCGCGGTGACGGTTGGACCGCCCTTCATCTGAGAATCCTTATCAACTCTCACTATTCCGTTTGCTCCACCTTCACTGGACCCGATGGAGTCGCTGATCATAATATTTGGAAACAATTCCATGAATTGTTCTTTACACGACTGAGAAAACAACACGGCGCTAGAGACGACGGCAAAGAGGGACGATACATCATGTTCTGCCGCATGTTCAGAGATGTAATCGAGTAACGGTCGCGCCATTGCATCCCCGGTGATCATTACGAGGTTCGCTTTCTCGCTCTCAACTGTTTTCCACACATCAGCTGGATCAAATTTTCCTCGCAGAATGACTTTATTCCCAATAAAACTTTGACCCATCACGCTCCACTGCGAGGCCCCATGCATTAACGGTGGCAAGGGGTAAGAAATGATAGGAAATCCCGTCCGACCTTTTTCAACAAAGCCCTCGGGGCTCGCTAATGTGACACCGGTCATGATGTCAATTCCCCCACCTAATGCCATCACTACGTCAGCGTGACGCCACACCACGCCCTTAGGCATCCCGGTTGTCCCACCAGTAAACAAAATGTAGATGTCGTCATCGGATCGCGGTGCGAAATCGCGCTCAGGACTCTGATT
>SYDZ01000025.1 GCA_005801025.1 Actinomycetota bacterium | reverse complement strand
GGCAGCAACTATGCAGTATGCCTCAACTGCCGCTTTGTTATCGCTGGTTGTCAACGCATTGACCAAGGGGTGTTCGGGCGAGATAACCATAAATGATGCCCCAAATAAGGTATCTGGGCGAGTAGTAAAGACGCTCAGAACTCCTGCCGGAGTAGTGAAGTCAACTAGCGCTCCTTCGCTACGACCGATCCAGTTGCGCTGCATCAACTTGATAGGTTCTGGCCAATCAAGACGATCAAGATCTTGTAATAGGCGATCCGCATAAGTAGTAATGCGCATTGTCCATTGGCGCATACTCTTTTTAAAAACGGGATAGTTGCCAATATCGCTGCGACCATCGGCGGTGACTTCTTCATTGGCCAAAATAGTTCCGAGACCTGGGCACCAATTGACGGGCGCTTCGGAAAGATAAGCCAACCGTCGCGCATCGATTGCCTGACGGCGCTCGTGTTTATTGTGTTCGTTCCAAGGTTGACCATTAGGGGTTGCGATTGAACCATTGGCATATGCCTGTTCAAGTTCGGCGATGGGTCGGGCGCGCTGTTCGACCTCGTCGTACCAACTGTTAAAGACTTGAAGAAATATCCATTGGGTCCAGCGATAAAAATCTTCATCTGTTGTGCTGACACTGCGTCGAGCGTCATGCCCAAGTCCGAGTCGACGAAGTTGGCGACGCATATTGGCGACATTGGCTTCAGTATTGACTTGCGGGTGCACGCCAGTAGCAATGGCATGTTGCTCGGCGGGAAGTCCGAAACTGTCGTAGCCCAAAGCGTGCAACACGTTGTAACCCGTCATTCGCTTAAAGCGAGCGTAAACATCGGTGGCGATATAACCGAGGGGATGACCAACATGCAATCCAGATCCACTCGGATAGGGGAACATATCGAGGACAAAAAGTTTCGGTCGACCGGCTACCTTGTCAGGTTCACCTAGTGGCCCAGCAGGATTGGGTGCCTCGAAGGTGCCTTCGGCCTCCCAGCGGTCTTGCCAGCGTTGCTCAATGTCAAGGGCTAGGGCGGCGTTGTAACGCAAGCGAGGAATGTCAGCACCATGAGCCGATTCAGAAGGGTTGTGTTCGGCTGAGTTGGGGGACATATCAGTTAAATCTTATGCCACACAGGTCTATCGCGAACTGTTTCACACACTCTGATCGCTTGAATCCGATTTTTCGTCGCGCTGGCAACTAATTTCAAGGTGTCTCCATGAGCACGTCCCATGATCTCCCCAGTTCTTTCGCTGATCCCCGCCAAGCGCGCCAATCGGCGATCAAGCGCTCGTTGCCCCAAGGCTCGGTGATTGAGCGTCTTGAACAGTCGGCCGATGCGCCCACAGGAGTGCGCTTCGTTGGTCAGTCCATCGCTCCCACGACGGGACCAGCATTCATCTCTTGGCGCGAAATTCACGATGATGCCCGAGCAGTTGGAGCGGCGCTACAGGCGTTGGGTCTGATTCCCGGTGATCACGTAGCAATCTTGGGACCAACGAGTCGCGAACTGATGACGATTGCGCGCGGATGTTGGATGGCCGGTATTGCCAGCATGGTTTTACCACTACCGATGCGGATGGCATCGCTTGATGCTTTTGTGGATAGCACGCGGAGCCGTATTCGTCACGGTGAAGCCAAGTTGGTGTTGATTGACGATCAGTTGGCAGACTTTTATCAAACGATTCCGGGCGATCCACCCACCCTGCCGATGGGCGCAGTCATGCCTGGAAAAGGAAAGCCCAACGGAGATCGACTGGAGATACCAGATCATGATCCCGAACGCCTAGTGATTTTGCAATACACAAGTGGTTCAACTTCCGAGCCCAAAGGTGTGATGATTCCTGACCGTGTTCTGACCGCCAATATTGACGCTAGTTGCGCTGCCGCTGAACTTGATGCCAACGAAGTGATGGTCTCATGGCTGCCTCTATATCACGACATGGGCTTAGTTGGTTTTTTGGCATTGCCAATGATGAACGGAGTGCACTTAGTGCAAGCTGCTCCCCAAGATTTTATGGCTCATCCGGGACATTGGATGGAGTGGATCAGTCATTGGAAAGGTACAGCTACGGCTGGACCTAACTTTGCTTGGGTCTTAGCGACGCGGGCCCTCAAACGCATGAGTGGCCTCGACCTCTCATCTTTGACTTTGGCTTTGTCCGGTGCTGAACCAGTCGACCCAGAGGCGGTTGAGGCCTTTGTGCGTGCCGCCGAACCTTTCGGGTTATCAGCCGGAAGTATCTTCCCAGCTTTTGGCATGGCGGAGGTTGCCATCGGTGGAGCGTTCCCACCGCGGTATCGCGGTCTCGTCTGTGACACGGTGGACCGCATTGCTATGGAGCGCGACCGCATCGCTGTTCCCGTTGTCGTCAATGGACCTCATCAAGACGAGGTCACAGTACGACGCTTGCCTTTGTTGGGTCACGCGGTTCCTGGACTAGAAATGAAAATCGTGGATCCGATGACTCGTGAGACGCTTCCAGAACGCGTCGTCGGTGAATTGTTCTTGCGAGGAACGAGTGTCACCCCGGGTTATTACAAGCGTCCCGAGGCAACGGCAAGTATGTTCCATGAAGGTTGGTTGTGCACTGGCGATTTGGCGTATTTGCTCAACGGAGAGTTGGTTATCTGCGGTCGGCTGAAAGATGTCATTATCGTTGGCGGCCGCAATGTCTTCCCCGAAGATATTGAACGCGCCGTCGGTGAATTGGACGGAGTGCGGGCAGGCAATGTCATCGCTTTTGGTGTGGATGGATACAAGGGTAAAGAAACAGTGATTGTCGTCGCCGAAGTGAAGGCCGAAGATCTCACTGCAGTTCGGCGGGCCATTCACCATTCGGCATTGGAGGTTTCTGGTCTACCACCTCGTGACATCATGCTGGTTCGTCCTGGAACTTTGCCGAAGACAAGTAGTGGCAAATTGCAGCGCGCGAAATGTCGCGAGTCGTATCTTGCTGGGGAACTTGAATTACTCGGCGAATAATTGAACCGTGAATTAGGACGACTGCAGGTCGGCCATCACCTTGCTCCAGCGCTCTGGATCAGATTTGTAGGGGGCGTAAAACGAGATGCGCTGGATGACATCTCCGTATCGCCTTGTCAATTCTGGAGCAATGCGCTCGGGTTCACCGACCACGGCAAAAGTGTTGAGTACTTCATCGGTAATCAGAGTTCCCATCTCATCCCATTGACCCTGTTTTGATAGCGCATTGAGGCGATCTTGCAAATCTCCCCAACCATGGAGTTCAAGCACTGGGCGATAGGCGGGAGTCGAACCATAGAAAGCGATTTGTTTGCGTGTGCCAACGGAGGCGCGGTCAAGCTCGCGCTCGTCGTTACCGCTGACGACGAAACTTGGACCAACGATTTCAAAGCCATCCATTGTCTTACCAGCCTTGGCACGACCCCGCTCAAGTGCGGGAATCGTCACTTCACGGAGGTATTTTTCAGTTGTAAAGCCGTGACAGATGAATCCATCACACACCTCACCGGCCACTTCAGTCATGAGCTCGCCGACTCCAGCAAGAAAGATTTTTGGTGGGCCAAATGAGCCCATATCGGATGCTGCTGGACTGAACATGGGGGTCATCAAAGTGTGCGTATAAAACTCACCGCGAAATTCAAGTCGTTCACCAGTGAGCCAAGCATCCCAGATGGCATGAATAGCCAAAATCATTTCGCGCATTCGAAGCGCTGGCTTACTCCACGGCATGCTGAAACGCTTAGTAATGTGTGGCTGAATCTGACTACCGAGACCGAGTATAAAGCGACCCTGCGAATAAGCCTGAAGATCCCAGGCGGTGTTGGCCAGCGTCATCGGACTACGCGCAAAAGCCACAGCGATAGAGGTTCCGATTTCGAGCGTGGTGGTGTGTTCGGCAGCCATCAACAACGGAAGAAATGGATCATGACTGGTTTCAGCAGTCCATGCCCCGCTATAGCCAGCGGCTTCAGCATCTTTGGCACTGTCAATTGCCTCGTGCAGGTTGGAACTAATACCACCGTCAACTTTCATAACGACTCCTCATGCTTTCTCACGCTTGGCACATCTAGGCCAAATGACATTTACATAAACTACTCGGGGTTGGCGTCGCGAAGAAATGCATCAAGCTCGGCGGAAAGTTCCTCAATTGAAGGGATATCACTTTCGGTGAGTTGGCTCTGATTGTTGGAATTGGTTGGCGCTCCAACCAGGGCGTCATAGGCGGCTTCAAGTTTGGCGACCATCTCAGCGTGTTCGGAGTTGCGGGCCACCAAGCGGTCCAGACGTTCGTGTTGGATCACTGCTTCCTGATCAAGTTTGGAACCATCAAAATGGAGATCTGCAACCGAGACTAATCCCCGCAAAAGTGCTGATGAGGCTGCTGGGTACGTCATGCCAGGCAGATATTGCGGAACCTGGGCCCACACGCTGATGGAGGGAATTCCACTGTCATGAAGAACCTGTTCAAGCACCGCGACCATGCCGGCAGGAACGTCGACTGTGCTGCGTAGAAAAGGAGCTTTTTCTAAAAGTTCCACAGTCGGAGTTGTGCAGGAGAGATTGATCGCTCGGGTATGAGGGGTGGGGAAGGGGTAGGCGCCTAGACCAACCATCATTGACACATCCATCCGCAGGCACAACTCGCGAACCGCAGCCGAAAAACGATTCCATGCTGCGTCTGGCTCGTGACCTCTGAGTATCAATAGATCGCGACCATTGGCGTCATGTCCCGAGTACACATCAATTGATGGCCAATCAAGAGCGTTGTTGCGGCCTTCTCGAATTTCCATTGTGGGTCGTCGCGCTCGATAGTCAATGAAAACATCGGGATCAAAAGTTGCTACAGGGAGCGGGTCAATTTGTCTCTCAATCAACGACATGGTGTCATTCGCGGCACCTGCGGCGTCGATCCAGCCTTGCAACATCACTATCAAAATTGGTCTATTGAGTTTTGGCAACTCGCCGTGCAACTCAACATCACGGATTGGACCACTCATCGCAATCGGCTCAACATCTCTTCAGCTTTTTGCGCTGACGAGAGAACCTGCTGATTAAAAGGCTCCAGTTCTGCTGGATCACGTTGACCCAAGGCACCGCCGAGGTAGCGCGAGTACACGCCCTCAAGAATGCAGACCAACTTCCAATAAGCAAATGCGACGTAGAAATCAAGTTGTGAAATATCGCGACCGCTGACTTCGCCGTAGCGCCGCGCCATATCATTACGGTCAAGAAAGCCAGGCGCAGTTGAGGACATGCCAGTCAGTACTGCATCAAGGTCACCGGGTCCAGACCAATAGACCATCAGCAATCCAAGATCAGCCATCGGG
>SYDZ01000300.1 GCA_005801025.1 Actinomycetota bacterium | reverse complement strand
TCTCATTCCACTTGTCCACGAAAGACATAGTGAAATATGTCGGCACAGACGAAATTTGGGAGACTGCTACCGAGGCTTTAGTCAGCGCCCTTAACGCTCATGGTGTGTCATACAGCGTCAAAGATGGCGATGCTGCGTTCTACGGTCCTAAGATCGATATTCATGTACGCGATGCAATCGGGCGTACTTGGCAGTTATCAACGATTCAATGCGACTTCAATCTTCCCGAAAGATTTGACTTGGAATATGTCGCGAATGACGGCAGTCGGCAAAGACCTATCATGTTGCATCGGGCTTTATTTGGCTCAGTAGAACGCTTTTTCGGGGTGCTCGTGGAACATTACGCGGGTGCTTTTCCGACATGGCTCAGCCCCGTCCAAGTGCGCATTCTTCCAGTTGCATTGGCGCATGAAGAATATGCCCAGAGGGTGTCTGATTCTTTAGTTGCTAGAGGATTGCGCGTTGACATCTCTGAGGCCAGCGATCAACTGGGCAAGCGCATTCGCGCAGCCAAACTTGAAAAAATTCCTTATGTACTCGTTGTTGGCGATGAAGATGTCTCTGCGCAGACAGTAGGTGTCAATGCCCGAGGAGCCGACGTTGAGCGTGGAGTTCCGATTTCTTCATTTGCGGATCGTGTTCTCACCGAGATTAGTTTTTCAGATATGTGAGTGTGAGAATGATTGACGCATTGTGGACAGGTTGGAGGTCACAGTACCTAGCGGGTTTAGTGGGACAAACTCCAGAGGATGCGCTTGATCAGGTCAGTGTTTTCACACAAATCTTGAAGGCCAATATCCCCGATGAAGACTGTTTTATCGTGCATCGAGGCGAATTGGTTTTCGTGATACTCAATGCTTTTCCCTATACCGTTGGTCACCTTTTGGTTGTGCCGTACCGTCAGGTCAATGATCTTTCCTCACTCAGCGCCAAAGAATCATTAGAACTATGGGCGACGGTCACCCGAGCGAGCGAGGTCTTGGATGCCGAGTATGAGCCTCAAGGACTCAATATCGGACTCAATATCGGACGACCAGCGGGAGGAAGCGTGGCGGGGCATCTCCATGTGCATATCGTTCCAAGGACCTTCGGGGATGCAAACTTCATGGCTGTCACTGCTAATGCCAAGACAATCTCTGAACCGCTGAACGTCACAGCTCAACGAATCCGCCAATGTTGGCTCGACACGACGATGCCCTAAAGTGGAAACATCGAAGGAGGCAACGACGATGAATAATGAAACACCAGTGACCCCTCAAGTGCAGCGTGAATCTGATGAGATTCGTGATCAACTACCAAGTGATCTGAACGCAGTTGAGATTGTGGGTGTGCATCAGTTTCCGGATAACAGTCGGCGCAAAGTGCCTGGAACCATGTATCTCGTCACTGGCTCCATATTCATCGCCGTCACCCTGATCATCGGTGAAAGTGGTCCATTTATCAATCAGGGGCTGGTCTCTGGCGGAGCGCTCCTGGCGATATTTGGTCTTTTATGCATCACATCTGGTTGGAAAATGACTGTTGATGAGCAACATGCTTTAACTTTGGCTGGAGCCGCCGTGGGTTTCCCAGTTGGGCATGCCTCAGCGCAACAGGTCTGGAAAGGCCTACGTAGTCGCCCCACATGGAGAGTCTTGTGTTATTCGGACGAAGATCCTCCAAGTCGGCGAGGATTGGTTCTTGTGGACGCAGTGAATGGGAAAGTACTTGAACAACTCACCCAAGACAGCCTTGACGAATGGGAGTCTGAGTCAGCATGACAACATGGTCAGTCCATTGTTCCTAGACTTCACATATGTTTGACGGTCATCTTCGAGTTGCGGTGGATCGAGCGGTAGAGCCTCTCGGTCAGGCTTTGCGACGGACAAAAATTTCACCCGACCAGCTCACCATTGTCGGCATGGTCATGGGGTGCGCGGCAGCTGTGGCTATCGCATCTGGTCACTTGTTGTGGGGTTTGATTCTAGTTATCTTTGCTGCGCTTCCTGATTTATTAGACGGCGCTTTGGCTAAGGCCACAAGTACCGCAAGTCCCCGAGGTGCATTTTTCGACTCGGTCGTGGATCGCGTCACGGATGCTTTACTTTTTGGCGGTGTGGCCTGGTATTTCGCATCAACGCAAAGCGCACATATGGCCATCCTGCCTGTAGCGGTTTCCGGTATGAGTTCAGTGATCTCCTATGAGAGGGCTAAAGCAGAAGTATTAGGCCTGTCGGCGAAAGGTGGTCTGATGGAGCGAGCCGAGAGAATCATTTTTCTCTGTCTTGGTCTTTTATTTTCGGCCTTACTCATCCCAATCTTGTGGATCATGCTCGTGCTGACAACCCTGACCGCTATTCAACGATTTATCAAGGTGTGGAAGCAAGCCGAAGTAGCACCAGTTACTGCTGCCAAGATTGAGCATCGGCGCACGCGTCGTCAGCATCGGCGCAATAGTCAGTCAAAGCGGTCTTCGCGAATCTCGGCCGCTCGCAAGTATCAATAGTCGGCCATCAAAGTGGTGTCACAGGTGAAGCAATCTCTTCATGATTCACTCATCGTCGGTGCATATAGGTTCGGCTCGTTGTTGTCACGATGTGTACCAAATGCGGCCACAGGGGTCGTCAGTTCGGCGATTAGTTTGCCTGCCTTTTGGTCCTCAACCGATAAGCGGATGATGGTTGAACGTCATATGCGTCGCGTTAATCCACACGCCGAACAGGCGGAGATTCGGAAAATGGCAAGAGAGGTCTTTCAAAGCTACGCCCATTACTACCTCGAGAGTTTTCGTTTGCCATCACGCACAGCCACCAAAGTCGCGGCCACAACGACGATTGATGGTTACACCGAGAATTTACTCCCAGCCCTTGACCGAGGCAACGGGGCGATATTTGCGTTACCACACTTAGGTGGGTGGGAATGGATGGGTCGTTGGGCTGTGGACACTGGAATAAAAATGACAGTGGTTGTGGAGGCGATTCAACCGCCCGCTCTATTTGAATGGTTTGCGGATTTACGGAGAAAGTTCGGCATGACAGTCATCCCACTTGGACCCAGCGCCGGTACAGAAGTACTCCATGCCCTAAGAAACAATGAAGTCGTTTGCTTGTTGAGTGATCGAGATCTGACGGGTGGTGGTATTCCAGTGAAGTTCTTCGGGGAGACAACAACGCTTCCTGCTGGGCCGGCTACTTTGGCATTACGAACGGGTGCCGCTCTCCTGCCAACAGCGGCTTTCTTTACTGATCAAAACCTGGGTCACCACGGGATTATCGGTGCCCCTATGGACTGTGAACGCCAAGGTCGTTTACGACCTGATGTCTCGCGTATTACGCAGAACCTTGCCCATGAACTCGAAGCTTTGATTCGTAAAGCACCATCGCAGTGGCACCTTCTACAGCCGAATTGGCCGAGCGATCCTGGGTACCCGCACCAGATAATGAGCAGCACAAACGTTGACAACGATGAGGTGTAGGGCGTGCGACTCAACTAAACTTCGGCCGTGGGGAATTTCGCTCAGGCTCGTGTGGGCTCGGTCTTTGTTCGTCACCGCAGTGGAGCGGGGGCCGAAATCGGATTCTCCATGTCCACAACCCCTACTGGTCAGCCTGAGTCCGCTCTGATTGGAGCTCTTACCGAGTCCCAAAAATTCTCGCCGTGTTCTTACCTTGGGTGGGTTCACTTCTCACCTAAGAGTTGCAATCTGTATTCATCCCTGTCGCAAGCCCCCCGACGATCGGCTCAAAGCAAACAGCAAGGTCTCAACCAAACTCAACTCAAATGAACAGAACAATGATGGAAACGAACGACACAAAGCCCCAGACCAAAAAGTACGCAGCCATCGGAATCACTGCTGCCTTGTTGCTCGGAGCCGGCGGCGGACTCTTGATGAATCTGCCCAAAGAGGGTGGTGCGGTCTCAATCATTCGTGATGTTGATTCCATCCAAGTAATGACCCCTGAGGAAGTCACGGCAATGCGCTCAACCATTGCCCCCATCTTGATTGAAAACGGCTCTCAGGCGCCAGTAGATGGATCTGTGCCCGACGATGCCACTGCGGACACGATTCCTCTCAATGAGGATAAACGCCCCCCAGAACTGAAGCTATTTGACGCCTTTAAAAGTTTTTCTGGCTGCCTTGAGGACGCCGGTGAAGGAATACGCGGCAATCTTCAAGATCCCAATAACCCTGCTTACCAAGATTCCGCCTATCTGGAACTGGTTCAGAAATGCGCTGCTCGCAGCGACATCGTGAATGTCCTCGAGGAGGTTCAGACGACTCGGGCGAATCTGACTCCCGAGGAGATCAAAGCCAGAAATGAGGGATTCGTCGTTCTCTCGGATTGCTTAAAGAAAAAGGGTTGGAAAATCGAAACTTCCATCGACGCCTCCGGTTTAATCACACCCTCACAATTTCAGAGTGCGGACGGCGAACTAAATGAGCGGGATCTGAATCAGTGCATCACTGAGTTGGGAATAAACGACACCATAGAAGATGGAGCATAAATGACCGCCAAAGGGAAAATTACTATTGCAGTGGGATTGCTTGCACTGATTGCTGCTGCACTATTAGTCCTGAATAATTCCGGTGGAGATGGATCCACCAACAATATTCTCATCACCCCACGAGCCGTTGAACGCCGCAATCTTTCGGATGTGTTGACTGTGTCTGGCGAAGTTCGACGCGATGAGACAAAAAAGATCAACTCTGCGGTCGACGGTAAAGTCAGTCAAATAAGTGTTGAAGATGGTGACACGGTTGAGGCAGGCGATGGAGTTTTTGCTCTTGATGGACGAACGGCAGTAGCCGTGCCAGGCGATTTTTCTTTTTACAGAGAACTCAGTGTTGGAAGCGTTGGACCTGATGTCAAGCAGCTGGAAACAATTCTCAATGAGAATGGATATCCGATTAGCAGTGTTGATTCGTTGTTCACTGAACAAACGAGGTCGGCATTAGCCCAGTGGCAGTTTGATCGCGGGTATAGCGGATCGGCAAATGAGAGTGATGAAACTGTCACGGTTTCTTTGTCGTCGAATAGTGCTGCGTACTCAGTCGGACGAGCCAATACCGCCGCCTTCGTTGTGACACCGTCAGTTCCTTCTGCAACTGGATCCACTTTCCGTGGATCTTCTACGACAAAGCCAACGCTGACTGTCTCTGCAAGCTCGAGTTCTGTTTCCGAGGGCGGGTCAGTGACGTTCACAGTCACCTCAGATATCGTCCTTGCGACAAACCTCACTGTGGCGCTGGCCATTGGTGGTTCGGCAGCCGGCGGTGATGACATCGCCAATGACGATGACTACGAAGAGATTTTAACGAATATCGTCTTACCAGCTGGCGATACTACAGTCTCCGTTACATCGGATATTTTCGTTGATTCGGTGATTGAAGACGAAGAGGATATCACGTTTGCTATCGCTCAGCAGTTTGGCGATGATACGAGTTACTTGTCCGGCGCAGTTAAATCGGTGCGTGTTGTCATCTCAGCCAATGGTTCTGAATTGCGTCCACTATTAACCGTGAAGGCCAGTGGGGAAACCATCGACGAGGGTTCGACTGTGACGTTCACAGTTCGGACGTCTGTTAAATCCAATCGCGATATTCGTTTTAATGTCTCCCTCTCAGGAAACGCCGAAAGCGATATCGATTACCTCACTCCAGATAGCGATGTCTACACCATTAGTGCTGGAAATGAAAGCGTTGATATCGATTTCCAAATACGAAGAGATGATGCCGTCGAACTTGATGAGAGGTTGATTTTCACAATTACTCGGGATGTGCCTCCGGCAGGAAATAGCAATCGCTACTACCTCGGAACAATCGTCAAAGCCACGGTTGTCATTCAAAGTGGCGATTTACCTGAACTGACATTGATAGGAGGCTCAGCAATCTCTGAAGGTCGTAGCGGTTCATTCCGCATTGTTTCTGATGCTCCGATCACCGAAGACACCTCAGTGAATTATCAGGTGTCAGGCACAGCCACCAATGGTCAGGACTTTCGAGTCTTGAGTGGGACAGTGATTATGAAGGCGGGTTCCTCGAGCGTCACAGTTCTCATTGACACAATCAATGACGACGTGGTGTTTTTACCTTCAGATATGTTGGTGGCGCAATGGCCAGCGCGTATCGGCAAAGTTGAAGTTGACGAGGGCGAATTCGTACTCAAGGGCAATGTTGTACTCAGCCTGACGGAGCCTGAATTCACAATCACTATGAAGGTCAGCCCGACTGACCGAGCGGAACTTGTTGTCGGTCAAGATGTCTCTGTTGACCTCAAAGTTGGAGGACAGATTCTGCCAGGTGTGATCACTGAGTTGGATGACAGTGCAACTGTCGGCCCCGACGGCGAAGAGAAATACGAAGGAACCGTTTCAGTCTCAGGCGCTTTTGACGCTGTTGACGGCGCCACGGTTTCAATCGATGTCACCCTTGCTGAGGCATTGCAGGTTTTAGCGGTGCCGGTTGCTTCAGTGTTGCGTTCGGCGGATGGCGATCAAGTTCGAGTCGTCAACGATCAAGGAACGATCACGCGTTTGAACGTGACGATCGGTCTGATTGACGGTGAGTGGGTTGAGATCAAAGAAGGACTTGTAGGCGATGAATTGATCATCGTCGATATCGTTTCCAGCTCTGCGGCCGAGGTTTCCTGATTCCTCTTATGTCAAATGTTACTGATGCTTCGGTACTCATGGAACTCAGTCATGTCTCGCGCGTTTATGGCACGGGGGAGGCGGCGGTGTGGGCCCTACGTGATGTCTCGATGCTCATTCGCGCTGGAGACTTTTTGTCAATCGTTGGACCGTCGGGTTCGGGCAAATCAACCATGCTCGGCTTACTCGGATGTTTGGATGTCCCAACTGAAGGCACAATCACTGTAGGGGGAGAGGAAGTCACGCGTTTAGCCGATGCAGCGCGCACGCGAGTGCGCGGTCAGAGTATCGGCTTTGTCTTTCAACAATTCCATCTCATTCCCCATCTAGATGCCCTCGGAAATGTTGAAACTGCTCTTTTGTATCGGTCCTTGAAACCCGCCGAACGTAAAGAACGGGCAATGGCAAGTCTCGAGCGGGTCGGTCTCGCAAAGCGCGCTGATCATCGACCGGTGCAGCTTTCTGGAGGTGAGCAACAGCGTGTTGCTCTCGCACGGGCGCTTGTCACTGAGCCAAAAATCCTCCTCGCCGATGAGCCAACAGGAGCTCTTGATTCTAAAAATGCAGCGAACGTGATGGAGATTCTCTCAAGTTTGCAGGCCACCTCCCGAGCAGTTGTGATCGTCACCCATGACGCCAGTATCGCCAACTCTGCTGCACGCAAGATTTCAATGCTTGACGGCGGCATTGTCACAGACGAGATTTTACGACGATGAGCACTTTCAAAGATTTGCTCCGTGTCGCCTTTAATGGTTTGTTCGCACGCAAAGTTCGAACCTTGCTTTTGCTACTCGGTCCGATGATTGGTGTGGCAGCGATCATTGCCTCCGTTGGACTGACTGATTCGGCAAAGGGCGATCTCAAGGCGAAGGTGAATAAACTCGGCACCAACCTCATTGAGGCAGCGGCATCAAGTTCTTTTGGTGGTCAAGACCCAACCCTTCCTCAAGACGCTGTTGAACGAGCCCTAACTGTGACCACTGTGGAAAAAGTTAGTGCAGTTGTTGAGTTGGCAAATATCGTCGTCTCACCATATGAAGAAGCCTCTGATGTTTTTGAAACAGTGCCGATTCCTGTTTTGGGTACAGATCTGTACCTCCCTGACGTCCTTGAGGTTGGCTTAGTCAGTGGTCGCTGGATCAGCGACTTTGACGCTCAGAAGGGTGCTCGCTCGGCCGTCATCGGCGTCGGTCTTGCGCAAGAGTTCAAACTTCTGCCAGGTGAAATACGGACAATTGAACTACGGGGTATCCCATATGCAGTGGTTGGCATATTGGATTCTGTTGAATTGGAGCCAGGATTTGATAACGCAGTTTTCATTTCATTTGACAGCGCAGAGGTCGATTTCCTAGACGATGAAGCAGAGCCAAACAAAATGTATGTGCGTTGCGTCGAAGGAACCGAGAAGGAATCTGCTGATGCTTTGCGTCTCGCAGTCAACCTTGGTGGTCCTCAAGAAATCACCACTGAAATCAAAAGTGAGGCACTTGAACTTGCTGCACAAAGTGACCGCCAACTGCAACTCATCGTTATCTCGATGGGTCTTTTGGCGATCATCGTAGGTGGTCTTGGAATCGCCAATGTGATGTCAATTTCCGTCATTCAACGTTCGGCGGAAATTGGTATCCGTCGGGCCTTGGGTCACACGCGGCAGATCATTGCCGTTCAATTCTTGCTTGAAGCAATAGCAGTCGGAGTCATTGGAGGAGTCATGGGAGTCCTGCTCGGAATGTTGGCAATATTCATTGGTGCCAGCTTGGCTGGATGGGTTTTCGTCATGGCATCGTGGTTGGCACCAGCAGGAATCATTTTGGCGATCACCATTTCCGTCTTGGCTGGTCTATATCCCGCTAATCGAGCGGCGAAATTGGAACCCCTTGAAACACTTCGATTGGGCTAAGCCTGCTAACGATAGATGTCAAACAATTCACCAATAGCTGCAATTTGTCCACCGCTCACGCTTGACATCACCGCAATCGGTTGGACACCGATGTCGTACCAGCGGTCGAGGCCATCACGAACCTCGTCGGCTGAACCGCTCAGCGTGCAATCATCAAGCCACGCATCACTCATCAATGCTGAATGATCCTTGCTGTTTCCATTGGCGATTGCCACTTCAATGGCTTCCATTTCGTCAACATACCCACAGGCTTTCCAATAGTTGCGATAATTGGGGAGCCGAACATACACAGCCATCGTGGCCCGATTGGCGGCTCGAGCCGCAGCCTTATCTTCGGAGATAATCGTTGGAATCATGTTCGCTAGATAAAAACCCTCAGCAATTTTGTCTGCTGGCACTCTCCGCACTTGTTGCAACGAGTGCGTGAAACTGGCATTAGCCCACAAAGCACCCTGACCTATTTCAGTCGCCAAATTCAGCATCCGATCACGTAAGGTTGCGAGGTAGATGGGGGGCAACGGACCACCAAAGCGCTCAGAAGCGTGAAGAGCATCGACAAAGTTTTTCATATCTGACAACGGTGGGCCCATGCTCACACCCAAGCGTTTCACCATCGCCTCGTGGCTCACCCCGAGACCCAAAGCGAACCGACCCTTGGATACCTCGGCGATGTGACTGGCTAACGAACCAATGTCTGATGCTGAGGCTCCATAGATTCCTTGTATTGACGTATAGAAGCGCATCTCGTGTGTCACGTGAGCCAAACTCGCGCATAAGCCAAAAGCGTTGCCCAAGGTTGGACATGCCAAAGCGGGGAAGCCACTCCGTTCGGCTTGTTCAGCTAACTCTAAAATGTGTAGCCGCTTGGTTGGTGATGCAATCAGGGATAAGGCAGGCAAAGGCACGTCTTGACCGTAGCCGATCACCACTTGAG
>SYDZ01000299.1 GCA_005801025.1 Actinomycetota bacterium | reverse complement strand
TCTTCAACATGAGGGAAATCCCATTGAGCAGGAACATCGGTGAGGTGACCTTCAAGGGCCCAAGAAAATCCGTGGAATGGGCAACGAATCTCCGAGCAATGCCCGTCATAATCTTTGAGTCGACGACCGCGGTGGAGACACGCATTTGGATACGACTTGATGGACCCATCGTCTTGACGGACGACGATGTAGGACTGATTGGTGATGTCGTAGACGATGTAATCGCCGGCATCTGGGATTTGCTCTTCGCGACATGCGAACTGCCAGACCCGACTCCACAGCCGTTCTTTCTCAATCTCGTGCCATTCTCGAGATATGTAACGCTCAACGGGGATATCCGTGTCACCTAGATAGAGGGGAGATTCAAGGCGCAACACCGCAGGGACTGGGTGGGTGTCGGCGTCAAGTAACTCCTGATAACTGACCCCAGGTGAGCGGGCACGGCGAGGTTCAAGAGCGGTCATACACCCATTATTGACCATCCGATTACTTTTGAGTGGTACTGAGGTGTCCGAATGTCAATCAGGCAAGAAACTGTCAATCTCAGCCAAGGCGAGAAGGGGATCGCGAACCTCAATCGTTGTCCAGGAAAAAGTTTTCGCCATGGCAATGTTGTGCGGGAAATCATCGAGATACAAAATCTCGGAGTGCTGGACTTGAAGCATCTGGGCCGTGGCCTCATAGATCGCCGGTTCTGGCTTACGCGAACCGATGGCGAAGGACTCAACTACTGCTGAGAAGTCCTCAAAACGGAGATCTTTTTGCATTTTTGGACGAAATTCGGCAAAAGAGTTAGTCAGCAGCCCAGTTGCGAAACCCCGTGTGCGTAAGTCGCTGACCTTATCCAACATCGGGGTGATCACCGTGTACTGCCCAGGGGCCATCACGGCTTCAATTTCGTCACCCACCAAACGCACGCCGTGCGGCGTTGCCCACGGTTGGAGACCTTCTTGAATGGCGGAAACGGCAATCTCGCCGCGCTCAGCTTGATGCCAAGGGTGAGGACCACTTTCGAGGGGACCCAAAAGAATGCTCAACATCGTTGCCACGTCCACCCCGTGGTGTACAGCAATTTTATGGATTTGGTGAGTGATCGAAGAAATCAGGACGCCACCAAAATCAAAAACTATTGCCCGAATGTTCGTTCCCTGTTCAGTGGCATCAAGCATTTCGCCTACCCTATAATTGTTATGTCAATTGCTCCTTATCAGGGCGATCAAACAGATGTGAATCCAGTGGGGGGAAGACAGTGCTGACTTACGCAAATATTTTTGAGGCGCATGCCGACGAGTTTTCTGATGCCGTAGCAATTGCTTACGGTGACGTGGAGGTGACGTGGTCACAATATGACGAACACGCAGCGCGTCTCGCCGCGGCCTTTGAGTTAAATGGCATTCGTGAACATTCAAAAGTTGGCATGTTCATGTACAACTGTCCAGAGTATTTGATTACCCAATACGCAGCCTTCAAAAATCGGGTCACTCCAGTCAATGTCAACTATCGCTACCTTGACGATGAGTTGCTGTATCTCTTAGATAACGCCGATTGTGAAGCTCTTGTTTTCCATTCAAGTCTTGGTGATCGTATTCAACGAATTGCTCATCAATTGCCAAAATTGCGACTCTTGATAGAGGTGCTTGATTCCTCCTCGGCCGGTGTTAATGGGGCGATTCCATGGGAATCAGTTCTGGACGATCATGATCCAGCAGAGCGTATTGTTCGCGGAGTTGACGACCTGTACATGTTGTACACCGGAGGCACAACGGGAATGCCGAAGGGCGTGATGTACCCGATGGGCTCCTTTACCGAGGGTTTCTTAGGCTTTTATACAAATTCTGCTGGGCTTCCCGCCATCACGAGCATTGAAGGAGTGACGGCGTTAGCCAAAATGATTCATACAGGTTCCGGTCAACCAGTCGGCATGCCTTGTTGTCCATTGATGCATGGCACAGGAGTCTGGCTGGGCGCCCTCGTCCCTCATTTGATGGCCGGCAAAGTCGTTCTTCTTGAGGGGCAGTCCTTTGACGCCGCGGAAATGTTCCGTGTTGTCGAGCGTCACGGAGTCGGCACCTTGATCATCGTTGGTGATGCTTTCGCCCGGCCAATGGTGCAAGCTCTGAAGCAACAGTCAGACACGGGAACGCCCTTTGATACGTCGGCAGTGAAAATGATTATGTCAACTGGCGCAATGTTCTCATCAGATATCAAGGCCGAAATTTTTGAATATATGCCGACCACAGTTGTGATGGACATCCTCGGTTCCAGTGAAGGTGGAATGGGTCAAACGATGGCCACCAAGGCGAATATCAATACGACTGCCAAGTTTGGCGCGATGCCCAATACCAAGGTCATCAACTTTGAGACTGGTAAAGAGGTTGTTGCCGGTTCTGGTGAACAGGGCATGGTTGGCGTGAGCGGCTCCGGGGTGCCGATTGGCTACTACAAGGATCCAGAAAAATCAGATCGGACTTTTAGAAGTTTTGACGGCGTTCGTTACAGTTTCCCTGGCGACATGGCAGTTGTTGAAGCCGACGGAACGATCACTCTGTTGGGTCGCGGTTCCAACTGCATCAATACTGCGGGCGAAAAAGTCTTTCCGGAGGAAGTGGAAGAAGCCGTCAAAACCCATGATGTCGTGGCGGACTGTTTAGTTTTCGGGATCCCCGATGAGCGCTTTGGACAACGCGTGGTTGGTGTGGCCTCAGTCAACCCAGGGGAGCGTATTCCTACTGGAGAAGAAGTCATTGCCTATACGAAGACGAAGCTCTCAAGTTATAAGGTTCCCAAGCAACTCGTATTCGTAACGACGGTACCGCGCGCCCCGAACGGGAAAGCTGATTATGGGACGGCGCGCACTCTGTTTGAAGAATCACAAGGGTCGTCGTAATCATGACTGCTGTTGAGTCTGAAATAGGAAAGGACCGCAGCACGGGTCCGTCCGTTCAGGACCTTTTGGTTGCTGACTCGCGTCAAGTGCCATTGTCTTTGACTGATCATTCTTATGTCTCTCAAGGCAAGGCCGATGTCCCCAAACTGCGCTATACCTCGCATGAGTTCGCCGCTTTAGAAAATGAGTACATGTGGACTCGGACATGGCAGATGGCGTGCACTCTCGATGAGTTGACGCAACCAGGCGATCATGTCGTGTACGACGTGGCTGATCAATCGCTGATTGTGGTGCGGACAAAAGACGGATCAATCAAGGCTTTCCACAACTCGTGTCTGCACCGTGGTACAAAGTTGCGAGTTGAGGATGGACGAGTGGCTTCTTTTCGCTGTCCGTTTCATGGTTGGCGTTGGGATCTCAACGGCGAATTAGCAGAGATCCCTGCACAATGGGATTTCCCGCAGGTGTTGGATGAGAGTGACACTGATTTACCGCAGGCCTTAGTGGCCGTTTGGTGCGGATTTGTTTTCATCAACCTTGATCCTGAGGCGATGCCATTTGAAAAAGTTGCTGACAAACTGATTGAGCATTTCAGCCGTGACTTCAATATGGAAAATCGTTATAAGGCTTTTCATGCAGTGAAGGAGGTCCCCGCTAACTGGAAGGTGTGCATGGAAGCTTTCGCCGAGGGGTATCACGTGATTGCAACGCATCCGCAGATTCTTGAATTCGCGGGTGACACCAACAGTGAATATTCCATTTGGGCAGATTCGCCTTATGTGACGCGCTTCATCAACGGCTTCGGCATCCAAAGTCCCCATCTTGGTGATCTCAGTGAGCAACAGGTTGCTGACGCGTATTTGGCTTTTTCGGCCCGTTCGGAGCGTGGCTCAGTTGAAGTGCCCGATGGTTCGTCGGCACGTGAAGTGGTCGCCGAGATTTTCCGATCGGTGATGGGTCCGATTTACGGCAAAGATCTTTCCAACGTTTCTGATTCAGAAATGCTTGACGCGCATCTGTATCACTTGTTCCCAGCCTTCGCTCCGTGGGCCGGCGTGGGACAATCACTGACGTATCGCTGGCGCCCCGGCCCGACACCTGACACTTGCTACATGGATGTGTTGCGCATGATGCCAGTTCCCGAAGGTCAAGAGCGACCTGCCCCTGCCCCGATTCAGCGCCTCAAACTCGAGCAGTCATGGAAAGAAGCTGAGGGGATGTCAGGATTAGCGGATGTCTTTGAACAGGACATGGCTAACTTGCCGAAGGTTCAACTCGGACTCAAAATCACCGCCAAGAATGCCAAGAAGGGTGTCAGTTTTGGTCCGTATCAAGAGGCGCGAATGCGTCTCATCCACCGTCACATTGATCAGTGCATCATTCAAGGTTTGACTGCTGATCACCGTGATGTCAGCGCATTGACACCGTTTATCACGCCGCCAGGTTGATGGGTTGAGCGTAGAAATGTTGACAGAAAATTGGGCCACTCTGTGGGAAGCCTTGGCCGCATCGCAGCCAGATCATGTCGCGGTCGTGATCGGCGATACACACATCCGTTGGCGAGATCTTGACGACCGCGCCTCGCGTATTGCTTCACTCTTTGACTCGTACGGCGTCGGTCATGATGCCAAAGTTGGACAACTGTTATACAACTGTCCAGAATATTTAGAGACTGCCTATGCCTCATTCAAGGTGCGCGCGAGCACGGTCAATGTCAATTTTCGTTACAAAGCACCAGAGATCATTCATGTTTTGGCGGATTCGGGTGCCACGGCGTTGGTGTATCACGCCGCATTTAGCGATGTAGTTCGCGAAGCGCGCCCGTCACTGCCCAAGGTGCGCCTGTTTTTGCAGATAGACGGTGGTGATGAGAGCGAACTACTTGACGGAAGCGTTGACTACATCCAAGCCATTGATTCATATTCGCCAATGCCGCCGATTGCGCGATCAGGAAATGATTCCTTATTGCTGTACACCGGCGGAACAACAGGCTTACCTAAGGGTGTTGTTTGGAGTCATACTGGACTATTTGGGGCGTTGGCATTTACTGGGTATGCGTCAATGGGTTTGGCATTGCCCGAAACTGTGGCCGATGTTGCACGAGTTGCCAGTGAACTGAACGGCGCAGGAAAAAGTCCAGTGAATATGACCGCGCCTCCGTTGATGCACGGGACAGCAATGTTTTTGGCTTTCTCAACTTTTGTACTTGGCGGTACGGTCGTGCTTCTTGGTGGGAGGCGCTTTGATGCCGCTGAACTGTTGCGTCTAGTTCAGCGTGAAAAAGTTTCTCAACTCTCAATCGTCGGAGACGCATTTGCTCGCCCAATTGTTGAAGAACTCAAACGCGCAGAGTTATCGGGAGAACCCTACGATCTTTCCAGTCTCGGCCGCATTGTTTCGACGGGTGCGACCTTGTCATCAGAAATGAAAAGTGCCCTTATGGAACGTGCAACTCAAGCAGTTGTGATGGACATGATCGGGGCATCTGAGGGTGGGCCATTTGCAGTGGCAATGACGATGCCTGGTCAAGACCCAGTGGCAACTGCCGCATTTATGGCGACTCCCAATACAGCGTTATTTGACCCACAAACTTGGGAAAAGATTCCCTTTGGAAGTGGTCGCAACGGAGTTCTCGCGGCTGCGGGAGCAATGCCCGACGGATATTTTGGCGATGCAGAAAAAACAGCACAGACCTTTCGCGTCATTGAGGGTGTGCGTTACACGATTCCAGGTGACTTCGCGGAAATTGATAAAGATGGAACTGTGCATCTTCTCGGACGCGGTTCGGTGTGCATTAATACGGGTGGAGAGAAGGTCTACCCCGAAGAAGTGGAAGTAGCGGCTCGTTCACACCCGAATGTTGTTGATTGCGTCGTCGTTGGAGTGCCAGACACTCGCTTCGGGGAAATGATCACCTTGGTGGCCGAGCGAGCCGGCGAGATTTCTGAAACTGAAGTGATTGAGCACGTGAAGAAACGTTTGGCAACCTATAAAGCACCACGCCGAGTTATCTTTGTTGATCAGGTGTACCGCAGTCCGTCTGGTAAAGCGGATTATCGCTGGGCTAAGGAAATAGCGAGCGCTTAGTCAAACGAAGAACTGGCTTTGAAATCGCTTCCGTACACAGGGGCTGACTTGGTGATGAGATGCTTACGGCTCACAGCCGACTTCAGACCGTATTTGCCCAAGAGTTCACGCATGTTGTGATAATTCGGGTGATCAAAATGGGCGGCTAAGGTTTCCGCGTTCTCCCAAAGTTCATACACCTGAATGTGGTCAGCGATGCATGGATCAGCGGCGAAGCAATACACCAAACAGCCAGGCTCATCATCGCGTGTGGCTTGTTGATACTTCGCTGATTCGGCGACGGCGGCGTCACGGACAGCAGGATCATTGAGGTAGATGGATGCTTCAATCGCAATAAGGCTCATACGACACACGTTATTACTTGGGTGCCTTCAATCCTGTGTCGAGCAGTCCCAAGTCGTAATCTGAAGACACGCTGAGAAAATCAGACGAACAGAGGAACACAGATGTTTGCAGCATTGATCACTGGCAAGAACAAAGTGGAGATGATCGAGTTTCCCGACCCATCCCCAGCATCTACAGGAGTCGTGGTAGATATTGCGTATTGCGGTATCTGCGGGACTGATATCCATGCCTACCAATCCGGAGCACCGTATAACCCAGCGATTTGTGGACACGAATGGTCTGGAACTCTCAGTGCAGTTGGCGCCGATGTCAAATCTTTCAGCGAGGGTGATCGCGTTGTTGTTGCGGTGGCTCCGGCGTGTGGGCAATGTGCGCCTTGTCGCGCTGGTCAGGCTGATCGCTGTTTCGTTTCGTTTATGTCCGCTCTTGGTCGTGATGCCATGGCCCCTCAGCATGGTGGCTTCGCTCCGCGCATTGCTGTCAGTGCATCGCGTATTGTCAAAACTAATCCTGCTTTGAGCGATATTCAGGCTGCTCAAGTTGAGCCGACAACTGTGGCTTTTCACGCAGTGCGTCGCAGTGGAATTCGCTTGGGAGATATAGCCGTCGTGCAAGGAGCTGGACCGATTGGGCTGGGTGCTATGCAGTGGGTCAAGGCCGCTGGTGCTGGAGTGGTCATCGTGATTGAGCCCAATGAGCAACGACGCGCC
>SYDZ01000298.1 GCA_005801025.1 Actinomycetota bacterium | reverse complement strand
GATGTGACGGGTGACTCGGGCAATGACTTTCCGTATGACTGGGCGGATGAATAAATCGCTCAACAACTAGGCAGTTGTAGTGATCAAATGCCAACATAGACTTCTACGGGTCAAGGAGCGATGTGAGTATTGCAGAAAAGTCAATGATGTCTGATCCTTCTGAGTCGGGTCGTTTCGGCGAGTTCGGTGGTCGCTTTGTTCCTGAGACGTTGGTGCCAGCATGTGAGGAACTTGAGGCCTCGTTTCGCCAAGCCTGGGCTGATCCAAGCTTTCGCGCGGAACTCAATCAGGCGTTACAGGAATATGCTGGTCGTCCATCAATGCTGACTGAGTGCTATCAACTCGGAAGCAAGTTGGGCATCCGACTGGTTCTTAAGCGCGAAGATCTCAATCACACTGGCTCGCATAAGATCAACAATGTTCTCGGTCAAGTTTTGTTGGCTAAGCGCACGGGTAAGAAGCGCATTGTGGCTGAGACGGGCGCTGGTCAACATGGCGTAGCGGCGGCGACGGCTGCGGCGCTGATGGGGCTTGAGTGCAAGGTCTATATGGGTGCTGTGGATGTGGAACGGCAGTCCCTCAATGTTTTCCGCATGAAACTGCTCGGGGCTGAAGTGGAGGCTGTTCATAGTGGTAGCCGAACCTTGAAGGATGCTGTGAATGAAGCGATGCGTGATTGGGTTGCATCCGTGGAAAGCACGCATTATTGCTTGGGTTCCGTGATGGGGCCTCATCCATATCCGTGGATGGTGCGTGAGTTCCATCGTGTGATCGGCACCGAAGCTCGTGAACAATGCCTTGAACGTTACGGTCAAGACCCAGATGTGGTTGTGGCTTGCGTTGGCGGTGGTTCAAATGCAATCGGAATTTTCTCTGGGTTTGTGGACACCAAGGCACGATTAATCGGTGTTGAGCCAGCAGGTGGAGCCGCTGTCGGTCGGGGTCAACCTGGTGTGGTTCACGGCATGCGCAGTTACCTGATGCAAGACGAATACGGACAGGTACAAGAGGCGCATTCAATATCGGCTGGGCTTGATTACCCGGGAGTCGGACCAGAGCATTCATATCTGGCGTCCATTGGTCGTGCCGAGTACCCGACAGTGACCGACACAGAAGTCATCGCTGGTTTTCAGTTATTGGCTAAAACGGAGGGAATTATCCCAGCATTGGAATGTGCTCATGCCCTTGCTTGGATTTCGCGTGAAGCACCAAATATGCAGGGTCAAACAGTTTTGATGAATTTGTCTGGTCGTGGAGATAAAGACGTAGCCCAGATGATGGATGTTTTGAGTTAATGCCTGCGACCTTGACGACCTTGGAGACTGAACTTCGTGCGAAGCGCGATGCGGGACGCAAGTTACTGGTTCCATATGTCACTGGTGGACTCGCAGGTTGGACTGATGCGATACGCTCCGCAGCGGCTCATGGAGCGGATTGCATAGAGATCGGATTACCTTTTTCTGATCCTGTCATGGACGGTCCAATCATTCAACAAGCTTCACAGCGTGCACTTGACGACGGTGCCACGCCAGTCTCGATTCTTGAAGGTGTCCGCACTCTTGACATCGGCGTTCCTGTGGTGGTGATGTGCTACTACAACACCGTGCATCACGCAGGTCTCGAACGTTTTGCCGCGCAATTAGTGCAGGCAGGTATGAGCGGAGCGATTATCCCTGATCTTCCGCTTGAGGAGTCTGCTCTGTGGTGCCGGGCTGCCGATGATGTTGGTTTATCAACGATTATGTTGGCCGCTCCAACTGCACCTGACGAAAGATTGCCGAGAGTGTGCGCACGTGCACGAGGGTTTGTGTATTCTGTCGGTCTATTGGGTGTGACGGGGGAGAGAACTGCTTTGGCTGCAACGGCTACCGAATTAGCGCGTCGGCTCAAACAGGTCACTGATGTGCCTGTGATTGTAGGTGTGGGCGTTTCCAATAGTGCGCAAGCCGTTGAGGCTTGCCGTGTGGCCGATGGAGTCGTCCAGGGTGCCTCTGTCGTGCGCCGATTGATGGAAGGCGGACCAGACGCCGTCGGTGAGTACGTCGCTGAAGTTCGTCAAGCCTTAGATACTTTGTAGAACTGTCAGACTGAGCCGTGGCTATCTGTGAACTCTGCGAAGCGGCGAGACTCACCGAGTGGTACTTCGAAGATGAGCTCTGTTGGGTCGCTGAATGTGAAGTTTGCTATGTCCCGATGGTCGTGTGGAAGCAACACGACGCAACTCCTAGCGAAGACATCAAAGGACAACTTCATCAGAGGTTGCTCGCCGTGGTTGATTCACTCTTTAACTATGTTCCCTATATTGACGACAACATGCGTAATATTCCAGACCACTATCACGCACATGCGCGCGGTCGAGGATTCGGATTTGGGAATCCGCCTCCTAGGAAAAAAAAATAGACAGAGTTGAATGAGGCCGTTGCTTGGTCAGCAAGGGCGACGAATTGGGCGACCAGTCATGGCGACACCTTTCAATCGGGTACGCATTGTATGGAACCACGTTGAGTGATATTTCGGCATAGGTAATTTGACCTATTGAGCAATTTCGCCACGCAGAGTGGCGAGCGAGTCACTCAGGGTCGGAACGTCATATGAGTCGGCGGACACCGTTGATAGTTCTAAGGTTGGTCCATGGCACTTTTTCCTCAGCCCAGTGACCTCTTGGCTCATCGACCGCCGTTCTTGTTCGTTGATCAGATCACGGCCTTGGATCCCGGTGTGTCGGCTTCGGGTCTCTGGCACCTCAGCGGCGATGAATGGTTCTTCTCAGGTCACTTTCCTGGGCGGCCAACTCTGCCCGGTGTGTTGATGTGTGAGGCGATCGCGCAGGTAGGGGCGATCGCTGTTTTGTCAAGCCCCGCACATGCTGGTCGACTTCCATTGTTTGGCGGGCTTGACGGAGCAAGGTTCCGTCGCCAAGTTCAACCAGGAGACACGCTGACTGTCGAAGTTGAGTTGGCGCGGATGTCAGCGCGGGCTGGTAAAGGTGTTGGGCGAGCTTTGTTGGACGGCAAAGTCGCATGTGAATGCGAATTGATGTTTGTTTTGGTGGACGCCTAAGCAGCGGGAATCAAAATAATCGAGCCGTTGTGCCCACCGAAGCCAAAGTTGTTGGACATCGTTGGACCTGGCTCCCACGGACGCGGAGAGCCGAGAACAAGATCAATAGTGACATCATCGTCAAGGGTGGTCGTCCCCGCTGTCGGCGGAACGAGTTTGTGTTCAAACGACAACAGGATCGATGCGACTTCCAGTGCCCCCGCAGCACCGAGGGCGTGACCGGTCACCCCTTTGATACTGGTCACTATCGGGCGATGTGGGAACACGGCGGTCATTGCTGCGGCTTCGGCGGCATCGTTCAGTGGAGTCGACGTGCCATGGGCGTTGACATAGACAATTTCATCTGACCGCAAGCCGGCCTCGTCCAATGCCAGTCGCATGCAATTGATCGCCCCGCGCCCACCTGGAGCGGGAGCTGTGATGTGATGAGCGTCGGCGTTGCTTGCCGAACCGACAATCTCTCCAAGGATTTTGGCGCCTCGTGCGACGGCATGATTCCACTCTTCAAGGACGAAGATGCCAGCGCCCTCTCCCATAACAAAACCATCGCGCTCTTTGTCAAATGGACGGCTCTGACCCGATGAAGAAAGCGCAGTCATGTTGTTGAAGCCAGCTAAAGATGAAGGCGTCGCAGCGGCCTCAGAGCCACCGCTGATGATTGCATCACATCGGCCCATAGCGATAAGGCGCGCTGCGTATCCCAAGGCATGTGTCGAGGCAGCGCAAGCCGTACAAATGGTTTCGTTGGGTCCTTGCAACCCGTAGCGCATGGAAATCGCCGCGCCGGAGGCATTAGCCATCATCATTGGCACCAAGAACGGAGACACACGACGTTCGCCTTTTTCCAAGCGAATTTGTACTTGCTCTTCAAGGGTCCCGAGACCGCCAACTCCTGTGCCCAAAATGACACCGAAGCGAGCAGGATCGACATTGATATCGCCCGCTTGAGCAAATGCTTCGGCGGCCGCGGCCAATGCAAACTGCTCAACCTGGTCAGCTCGCCGCGCTTCCTTGGGGCTGTCAAAAAATGGAAGTGGGTCCCAATCAGTAATCGTTGTCCACTTGCCACCAGTGAATTGTTGGCCGAGCAAACCGGACCAGAAATTTTCCTGACCTAAACCGCAAGGAGCGACCACGCCGAGACCAGTAAGAGCAACTCGGCGACCAATCATCAGGCCAATTTTCCAACAATGAGGTCGTATGCCTGACCAACAGTCTTGATATCTTCGATTTCTTTCTCTGGGACTTCAACGCCGAACTCTTCTTCTAAGGCCATCACAAGTTCAACTAAATCAAGACTGTCGGCGTCAAGGTCATCACCAAATAACGCGGCTGGCACAACCTTGTCGGGGTCAACGCTCAAAACATCTACAGCACATTTTTGAAATCGGGCAAAAAGTTCCTGATCCATAATTTTTCTCCTACGTCGTTCGCTACTGAGCGATATTTTTATTTTAGTCCGATGCACGACGGGTCTAGGTGTTTCTTCTGTGCCTAATGACCCATTCCTAAGCCGCCATCAACGGGGATCACGGCACCTGTAATAAAAGATGCTTCTGCTGAAGCCAAAAAGACGATAGTCCCAGCGACCTCGTCGGGTGTCGCTAAACGTCCAAGGGGGACCGCCTCAGTGAGAGTTGCTAGTCGCTCCGGACTGAGAGCCAAAAGCATGTCAGTAGCCACTGGACCAGGGGCCACCACATTGGCGGTAATTGAGCGACTACCCAACTCACGAGCAATGGAACGCGCTAGACCGACTAGTCCAGCCTTGGAGGCTGCGTAGTTTGCTTGACCCGCCGAGCCCATCAATCCAACAACGCTACTGACAAATATGATGCGCCCGGAACGCGCTCGCAACATGGCTTGTGAGGCACGCTTGGAAACCCTAAATGCAGCAGTGAGGTTTGCGTCAATGACATCGGCAAAATCGGCTTCCGACATTCGCAGAAGCAACATGTCCTTTGTCATTCCAGCATTGGAAACCAAAATTTGCACGGACCCAAAGTGTTCTTCAACGGCGAGAAAGGCGGCGTCTATGTCCGCTGCTTTGGTGACATCACATTTGACGCTGAAAAATCCGTCGGGCGGAGGTGAGGAGTTGTACGTCACCGCGACACGATCGCCCAAGGCGGCAAAGCGATGAGCAGTCGCAAGACCGATTCCCTTTGATCCACCCGTGATGAGTACGACGCGACCACTTGTTGACTGAGACATCACTGACCTCCCCAGACGATGAGCGCACTCGCTGCTGTCATGCCAGCACCGAAACCAACAAGTAAGACAGTGTCGCCCTTCTTAATCTTTCCAGTGTCGGCAGCGTCCACTAATGCCAAAGGTATTGAGGCTGATGAGGTGTTGCCTGTGTAATGCAAATCTGTTGATGCTTTTTCCATGGGAATGCCAAGTCTTTCGCAAGCCGCTTGGATAATCCGAATATTGGCTTGGTGAGGGATCACGACATCCACATCATCCGCGGTTAAACCAGCTACTGCGAGTGATTTTGTGGCGCTGTCGACCATGATGCGAACTGCTTTACGGAAAACATCCTTGCCCTCCATCTGGATGAAGCCGCCTAACTCGGCATACAAAGATTCCTCTGCAGATCCATCGGCGTCAATATCCCAAGACAACATTTGTCCCGGTCCATCGACCGCCTCGAGGACAACTGCGCCCGAGCCGTCAGCGAACAAAACGGCGGTGTTACGGTCACTCCAATCGGTAATACGCGACAAAGTGTCGGTTCCAATCACTAAGACTTTTGATGAGCCCATAGCGATCAGTCCATGTGCAACTGTGAGCGCGTAAACAAATCCAGAGCACGCAGCGTTGACATCAAAGGCTCCGCAGGAAAGACCAAGGGCATGTTGTACGGTCGCTGAAGTTGCTGGAACACAGCGGTCGGGAGTTGTCGTGGAAAGCACCAGCGCATCGATGTGTCTGGGATCAAGTCCAGCCATCGCCAGGGCTGCCGCTCCCGAGATGACACTCAAACCTGCTGTCGTCCCTCCAATGTGACGCTCGTGAATGCCGCTCCGTTCGCGGATCCATTCGTCCGAAGTGTCTAAGGTTTGGCTGAGTTCATCATTGGTGATGACCCGAGGGGGCAATGCGCTACCCCATCCGGTGATCACTGCTCCTCGGACGCCTTTGGGTGCTGTCGGCATCTCAGAGAGTCCTTAACCAAGCAATGGGCTGGCGAAGGGTGATTCTTTCGCCTAGCACGGCGATGAAGGCCTGCAAGGTGCCCTCAACAGCTGATAGGACGTCAACCTTGCCACCTCGTCCGATGCATTGACCAACCGAGATGTGATCTCCTGAAGTGATAGTGGCTAAGGGGGTAAAGACTCCAGCGGAGGGGCTCACGATTAACCGCTCAACGGCGAATAGGTGCTCGCCCTCAAGTTGGGTCGCTCCAGTAGGAGCGGCGCTATTGACCCATTCAATGAATTTGTCAAGATCATCAGGGGTGGCGACTGAGATTGTCCGTGCACCTGTCAGTGTGCGCTTAGCCATCCCGCTGAGGACTCCGCCGGGTCCGAGTTCAGCGAAATCTTTACAGCCCAATTCGGACAAAGTGAGCAGGCAATGTTTCCAGCGCACGGGGCTTGACAATTGCGCTGAGAGCAAACTTGCCCACTCATCACCGTGGTCGTGAGCGATGGCATCTACGTTGCTGATGACTGGTACGTCGGTATCGCGTGGAGCAGCACTTGCTATTGCGGTCCGCAAACGCTCGCGTGCAGGCATCATAAACGGTGTATGAAAAGCGCCGGAGACCGGAAGCGACATGGCTTTTTTGGCGCCAAGTTCTTTCGCAATGTCCGAGGCTCGTGCGACACCCGCTGCAGATCCAGCGATGACTACCTGACCTGGAGCATTGAAGTTCGCCACCCACACTTCGCTATCAGCGCGTCGGCAGGCGACTTCAACGAGTTCGTCATCGAGACCAAGAATGGCGGCCATCGTCCCTGGATTGGCTTGGCCGGCATCATGCATCGCGTCGGCTCTCTCACATACCAAACGCACACCATCATCAAACGACAATGCGCCGGTAGCAGTGAGAGCGGTGTACTCACCAAGACTGTGCCCAGCGCAGAAACTGGGATCAAAACCAAGCCGTTCGACGGCGTCCAAAACCATCAGGCTGGATACGAAAGTAGTCAGTTGCGCGTTGCGCGTATCTTTTAATTCTTCGGCGTCTGCATCAAGCAATAGTCGCGCCACATCTCGTCCCGAGACTTGCGATGCCTCGTCAACTAAATCCCAAGATTCGTGATCCGCCCACGGACGACCCATGCCTGGTCGCTGAGATCCCTGGCCTGGAAAAGTAAAAGCGAGCACCCCTAGAAGTTAGACCCTCCGCGCAAGGGAACTGGTACTACCGATGGGTAACGGCGAAAGCGGGCGATGACTGGTACGGGTGAAAAACGCATCGAGGGGCTAGTCTGAGAGGGCGCCCCGGTGGCCCAACTGGCAGAGGCAGCGGTCTCAAACTCCGTACGGTGTGGGTTCGAATCCCACCCGGGGCACAACTTTTCAGGAAATCTTCTCTGCAGAGGGGATTTCTCGCGTATTTCGATCCGCCAACAACTTGTGGGTTCCGTAGGCTGAATTTCATGGGTCAACGACTTGTCGAACGGCGTTTACGAGAGACTTCGGCGCGCTTGAGAGCGCTCAAAGAAGAATTGGCCATCGTCGAAGAGCAATTGGCGCACTTGAGTGACGCTGCAGACGATAGGGCGCTTCGTTCTCTCGTCTCGGAGACCCCAGGTGCGGCCGTGGAATACCGTGAAGCCAGTTTGCACCGAGATGCAATGGTTCGCCAT
>SYDZ01000297.1 GCA_005801025.1 Actinomycetota bacterium | reverse complement strand
CTGACGGCAGATCGACCCGCTGAGTTACGTGATGTGGGGGCGCCTCAGACGGTCTCTCAGACGCATCTCTTTGGCAACAGTGTTCGTTGGTTCCACGATCCTGGTGTCGCAGAGATCACTAGTTGCGATTCTTGGTCGCCTGTGGCGCACCATTCTTTTGTCGCCTGCTGTGGAGTGAATGCAGGCCCAGTGCACATCAACCTTCCATTCCGCGAACCTCTGACGGGTTCCGCCATTGACTTTGAACCGCAGGATCACCAACGCTTCCATGTGGCACATCATCCGCGCATAGCGGAATCTGATCTGCAGGTGCTTGCCGACACTATGAAAACAAGTCGGGGAGTGATTGTTGCCGGACGAGGCTGTGGTGATCCTGCGAATGTCGGAGAGTTGGCGCGTGTCACGGGTTGGCCGATCTTGGCAGATTCACGCTCGGGTTGCCAAGGCTTACCCGACGCGATTCTGCACTTTGATTCGCTGATACGCGAACCACTATTTGCCAAGATGCATCAACCCGAACTGGTGTTACGGCTGGGCGAAGCCCCAAGTTCCAAAGTCCTCGCACAATGGCTGGCTGCCTCTGGTGCTCGGCAGATACATGTCAGTTCCTATCAAACAGTGTTTGACCCTGATCAACGAGTCGTCTCCAATATCACCTGCGAAGTTTCGTATTTTTGCGCAACTCTTGCGAAGAGTTTTGATCAGTCGCTGGCATCTCATGTGACGACTGACTGGGCCACTTGCGACCGTCAGGCACGCCGTGCTATCGAGCAGGTACATCGCGATGAGATCTCATTGACGGCAAGTGCTGTGAGTCGCCAGTTAGTTGCCACCTTGGCGCCAGGGGCCAACCTTGTGCTGTCATCATCAATGCCCGTTCGCGATATGGAATGGTTTGGCGGAGATTGCTCTCATGTGCGCGTCTTTTCAAATCGCGGAGCAAATGGGATTGACGGTGTTCTGGCGACTGCGATCGGAGTCGCCGTGGCGACTGGACATCCCACAGCAGTACTGCTTGGAGATATCGCTTTTGTACATGACTCGTCAAGTTTGGTTGCTCTGAAAAGACGCGATCTCAACCTCAAGATTCTCGTCACCGATAATGATGGGGGAGGAATCTTTCATTATCTCCCGCAAGCATCGTTGCTTGCCCCTGATGTATTCGAAACGCTTTTCGGCACTCCTCATGACACGAACATTGCGCAACTTGCACAAGCGCACGGTTTGCCGACCTTCGTGGTGACATCTTCGGCTGAACTGGACGTAGCGCTATCCACCCCTGACTGCGCTGTGATCGTCGTCAAAACTGATCGTCACAATGAGGTGCAGCATCATCGTCTGCTGCATGAGGCGGTACACAGTGCACTTTCGCGGTGACTGACTTTTACGGTCGTACGATGGCCGACAGCATGGCCTGAAATTTGGCTTGAGTTTCTGCCAACTCGGCATCTGGATCAGAGGCCGCAACGATTCCTCCGCCGGCGATTAGTCGAGCGGTGAGACGGTCATCGGAGAGTTCAGCGCATCGAATCGCCACTGCCCATGTTCCATTTCCAGAGCCGTCGACCCAACCAACAGCACCCCCATATGGTCCGCGATCAAGTTCTTCCACTTCGGCGATGAGAGCCAAGGCAGCGTCACGCGGATGTCCGCCTAGTGCTGGTGTCGGGCTCAGGGTCCGCACAAATTCCAGCACGCTGGGGCGAACTGTGCGCAGATGACCCTCAATGAGCGTGCCGAGATGCTGCACATTGGCAACTTGTAGCACGGATGGTTCAGGTTCCCAGTCAAGGTACGAACACCACGGCAACAACATCTCATGAATGACATCAATCACCACTCGGTGTTCCACTTGATCTTTCATACTGGCGATCAGTTTGTGCGCTAGTTCATCGTCGGTCTCTGGATCACCTGTACGAGGTGTGGTTCCTGCCAAGGGGTGAGAACGGATGCGGTCACCCTTGATCTCGACAAGAAGTTCGGGGGATGCGCCGATGAAACCGTTAATGGAATAGCGGTAACTACGGGCAAAGGTGGCGCGTAGTCGAAGAAGAACCGCATGGACATCAATAGGAATTGAGCTAGTGACGCGAATTTCTCGTGCGATGACTGCCTTGGTGATCGCACCAGAACGAACGGCGTCGCGAGCGGCAAGCACGGCCTTCCTGTAGGTCTCAATAGGCGTGATTGGTTCCACATTAAATGTTGACGGTTTGGGTGGAGATACAGGTGCAGGTGAGATTGTTGGTGACGCATCATCAATAGTTGTCATCCAACAGTTTCCTGCCTCATCTTTTCCGACAACCTTGCGCGGAATAACCAATGTCGCTGGGGTCATTCTTTGGAATGCAATATTGCCTATGGCGATCGGCCCGACATCTAGCGTCGTTTGGTTGTCATGTTCAATAGTGCGGAGAAACTCAGCCGCAGTATCGGCCGAAATGCTGTGTGCGATTCCTTGACCAGCGAAACCAACACCGTCGCGAACAAAAAGATAGCCATCTCCGCCGGCCACATCGTTGAGATCAACTGCTGCATCAAAGAGTTGCGTTGTTGCTCTCATCACTCATTGGATCAATCTCTAGTGGCGAGCATCAGCTGAGTGAGACCACCAGATAGTTGTTGATGAGTAGCATCGGAGAAACCAGCATCACGCAGAGCGCTGAGCATCTCATCACGCGGTGGCAGATAGGCCACACTTTTTGGTAGATAGCGATAAGCCGCTGGATCAGAGAGCCAGCCACCGATTTTCGGAACAACCTTGCCGAAATAGATTCCATTACCGAACCGAATCAATCTATTTCGCGGTACGCCAACATCGAGGAGAGCGATTCGACCACCAGGTCTGACAACGCGCGCTAATTCTTGAAAAAAAGCGGGCAGGTCAAGCAGGTTGCGTAATGCGAAGCCACATGTCGCCCCGTCCACGCTGTGATCGCCGACAGGAAGATTCAAAATGTCAGCTTGGGATCGCGGTGATCCGGAACGATCGGCAGCCAGCATGCCAAAGGAGAGATCCATGGAGAGGGGGTGTAGACCCGCTTTGCGGAGGTCAATGCATAGATCTCCTGTGCCGCTTGCAAGATCAAGGACAGCACTTCCTGATGGCAAGTTTAATAACCGCACGGTGCGCTTGCGCCAACGGACATCTAAGCGAAAGGTCATAATCCGATTGACTAAGTCGTATCGCGGAGCAATCGCATCAAACATTTCTCTGACGGCCTGCACTTTGGCAGCGCCCGTTGGTAACTCGGCGGTATCCCAGGATTGTCCTGGAACCACCGAGGAAGAGCCTTGTGGAGTTTCTTTCACGCCATCAGACTAAACCTGTGGAACCCCGATGGTGATTTCGGACTCGTAGATATTCGTCACCGTCAGGCATAATCGAGGTGAGAAGTGAGCAATATTGCGAGAAGAGGACGAAATGATTGATTTCACATTGGCGCCGGAACATGAAGAGATTCGGGCCAGAGTCCGCAAGTTCGTTGAGGAGCAGATCAAGACATCTCTTGAGCCTTTTGGTCATCGCGAGGAAATGGACAGCGAGACTCACCGCAAATATGTCACCGAACTCATTAAGTTGCGCAAGTTGGCGGTTGAGGAAGGGTTGTGGCTGCCACATATGCCCAAAGAGTGGGGTGGTATGGGCTTAGGTCACGTGGCCTTAGCAATGGTGCAATCGGAAGTCGCCAAAACTCGCGTCGGTCCTTGGGTCTTGAACTGTGCAGCCCCAGATGAAGGCAATATGCACACGCTTGTGCACTGGGGCACCGTTGAGCAAAAAGAGAAGTACCTCAAGCCATTATGTGCAGGGGTTTCCTCTTCATGTTTCGCTATGACCGAACCAGAAGTAGCTGGATCGGATCCAACACTGATTCAGACGACAGCAATTAAAGATGGCGATGAATGGATCATCAATGGGCACAAGTGGTTTATTTCAGGTGCCCATAGCGCCAGATTTGCGATTTTGATTGCACGTACAGAACTTGATGTACCAGTTGGTTCGCGTGGTGCGAACACTGCCTTCATCATTGATTTGCCGTCAACTGGTTGGAATAATGTGCGTGAGATAGCAACCATGCATGGTCCCGGTGGCCACAGCGAGATTGTGATTGAAGACTTACGGGTACATGATTCGCAGATCCTTGGAGGTCGAGGCAACGGACATCGGCTGGGGCAGTACCGACTCGGACCCGCCCGTTTGGCGCACTGCATGCGTTGGATCGCGCAAGCTGAAACAGCTCTTGACATGATGGTTGATCGTTCCCTGAAGCGTTATTCACACGGGTCATTGCTGGCGGAAAAACAAGGGGTGCAGTGGCTGATCGCCGACTCAGCGATGGAGCTCTACCAGTGCAAGTTGATGGTTCTGCATGCGGCCTTCAAGATTGACCGTGGAGACGATTTCCGAACCGAAGTCTCAATGGCCAAACATTTTGTTGCCAATAGCTTGAACAGGATTATTGACCGCGCTATTCAAGTTCACGGCGCCCTTGGCTATTCGACGGACACCCCATTAGCGAACATGATGCAGCAGGCACGTTGGGCCAGATTTGCTGACGGTGCCGATGAGATTCACCAAATGCGTATCGCCGAAAACACAATCAAGGCTTTTACCGACCATGGCACGACGCGTACCGCGACTGGGGATTTGCCGCTTTAGTTTTCTGGGGCAACGATCAATTTCGCCCAGCGATAGTCAGCCTTGCCTGATGGTGATCTAACAATTGAATCGTGAAACACGAAGGCTTTAGGCAACTTATAGCGCGCGATGTGTTGAGCGGCCTCGGCGAGCAATTCTGTTT
>SYDZ01000296.1 GCA_005801025.1 Actinomycetota bacterium | reverse complement strand
TTCAAGTTGCCCATAAATTGGAGTCCCCCATCCTTGCGTTGAGAGAACTCCACCGAAGTCAAGACGAGCAATGGAAAAGATCTTGTCAATCGAACGCATGACAATTGATTTACTTTCCTCGGGAATGGTTGCTACAGCAATCGTGGTTCGCAATGACCACAGACGGCCTTCCAGCCAAGCCTCTGGATGCTCTCGAATGACGTTCATTGCGTCCTTGCCTGCTTGATCAAAGACGGGAAGAAAACACTGATAGTTAAAATTCGGACTCCACTCATCGGTGGTTCGCATGGGTTCAACAACTGAACGATGCCCATACTCAGGAGAACAATCGGGCATTGCGTCAACGTAGAGGTCATAATTGCCGAACGGACCAATCATGGCGATCTCAGAAATCTGCCCCGTGGCGTACATTTTCTCAAGATCGGCTCGCGGTAAAACGGGGATGACTGCGCGCTGTAAATTCATCCCGAACCAACTAGACATCGTTGCTTGTCCGTACAGCACCTGATTTTTCAGCATCCATCCACCCATGACGATGAGCGGGATTGACAAAACAATCAAATAAGTTTTCCAGTGGATCCGCTTGCGCATCAGCCACAAACCAAAGGCCACGATCACCAGTACCCATACGGGGTGGTACAAACTCCGCGTCATCGCTGTGGTCGTCACGGCTACTGATAACATGATTAATGAGTGACGGGTATTTTCTTGACGCGTTAAGTCGGCGACGGCAATCAGTGTCAGTAACAACAGCGCAGCCGTTGCCAATTCGTAGGTTGGTTCAAAAGCACCCTTGAAAACTTCCGGATGCAAAGAAGCGATGAGCGCCACAATCACCGACCACCGGCGCGATAGTCCGAGACGACGTGCCAGCACGGCTGCCAACCACGCCACAGCAATACCGATCATCGCCATGATCGCTTGCAGAGTCAGGCGATCCGAAAATGGCGAGACCCAAGCAGATCCGCCAAGTAGTAGGTTCCACAATGGTGGTTGCACATGTAGATACCACACGCTACGAATTGGATCGTGAGACAAAATGTCCCATGGAATCAACTGCCATCCAAATCCTAAATAGGCAGTATTGAAGTTCTGGCCTGTCGCAATGACAGACAGATACACGCACAACCACGCAAACCCAGCGCGCGGTCCGGCGTGCTGCCAGAGACGCTGACCTGACCTCATCAACGCTTGATCACCGAGTGGCATAAGCATTTCTGATCGTGGCGTCGATCCACTCCACTAACTCAGGTGCATATTTCAAATCAATATGAGTGCGGTCGGGTCTCATCTTGGGTTCAAACTCGCCACCCGGATGTGCTTTCACCTGCGCTGCCAAATCTGCGAACACAACTCGCTCATCAGAATCAGCGAACTGTTCGATCAGTTCGTTATAGCGCTGCGTCCGCACAGGATCACCCTCAGCAAAAGGAGGCGTACCCGTTTCACCTGAAACATATGGTGGGTCAACCAGTGGCATGGAGAACCAAATCACCATCGAACCCGATGACGTCATGACATCCGTGAACGCTGCAAACTGTTGTAATAGCCACGTCTCGTACTGCGGTTCACCGATATGCGACCAGCCTTCAACGCCCGGAATTTGGCGATCGGAGAGGTCCGCTCCTCCACCTACGATGATCACGACATTGGGTTGGAACTTTTGCACAATAGGGCCAAGTGCATTGCGCCATTCAGTGCAACCAGGTCGCTTGTCCTGATCAATTCCTAAATATTCCAAACGCGTATTTTCGCCGATTCCGCAACCGACACCGGGTGAAGGCTGGTTAATGACTTGATTGCTCGCCTCCCAGTCATCAAGCCCAGCGGCTAGTACCCAACTCTGCGAATCACCAACCATCATCATTCGCGCTGGCAGGGCTGGGTCCACTGGAGAAACATTGGGAGGGTTTTCACCGAGCTCAGGCAAACTCGCTAAAGCTTCTTTTTGCATGGCAAGAGCTTGCTCATCCAAGACTGATAGGACATCAGTGGCCGCAGTGCGGCGATCGTTGCCAACGACCGCAAAGATCACGCCCACCAAAGTCATGGCTGCTAACCACACGTAGAGCCGACTCCCTGTCCAGATCTTTTTCTTTCGCACCGGATTTTCTAACAGATAATAAATCAAACAAACGATGGTGAAGGTAATTGCAATTTTGAAAACGAAGTGCCAGAACCCATCAGTGGTCTCCCAATCAGTGAGTGGAATATGTATTTTCGGAAGATCAAGATTCAGCCTCATGGAATCCCAAAACATAAAAGTCGGCCAATGCACGAGATAGACGGTGTAAGTGACCTGGCCCATCCATGCAGCTGGCTTCCATGCCAACAAGCGACCCATTCCCACGCCTGTGTGTGCCAAGGCGATAAATGCCATCGTGATGAAGGCATTGAAGAATACGGACCACGGGAAGAAAACATCGCTCCACTGATTTCGCCAGCCGATCTTGAACCACACAATGTAGGCGATGATTAAAAATGGCCAAGAAAGAATTGCCACAATTGGGCGACGCAAATATTCTGTCACTCGAGGCACATACGACCACACTGACCAGAAAACCGCGAAAGCTGAGCCCATCAAAAATTCGCCGACACGCACCTCAGTGGCGTAATACGCACATGAGGAATCGCTGCACTTCGCCTCGACGACGGGCAAATGACTCCACAATGGAACGTGGGTGCGATTGTAGGCACCTAGCAAGATGCCAAGTAATGCCAAGCCGCTGAGGACCTTAAAAAAACGCCAAACAGCCGCCCGAGAATAACGACGCCGCAACATCAAAAGACACAACAGCGGGAAAACGAAATACACCTGTTCCTCAAGCGAGAGACTCCACAGATGTTGCACTGGATTTCCTAATCCGAAGAGCCCGCTATAACTTTTACCGGCCGACTGCAAATAAAAGTTTTCGAAATAGGACATCCCCGACATCCATTCCCAGAACGCCAAACGACGCCCGGAACCGGGAAAGAGAGTCCAAATAAGGACGACCGCCATCAAAACAAAGAACGATGCTGGGAACAAACGCCTGATGCGTCGATCATAAAAATTCTTCAGCGAAATCGTTCCAGATTTTGCCCATTCGTTCACGACTAAGCGAGTGATCAAAAAACCCGACAGAGTAAAAAACATTGACACGGTGAGTTCGCCACCGGTCATCCACGTCACGCCGTGGTGATACAGCAAAACGATGACAAGAGCCACCCCTCGAAGCCCATCAAGACCTGGAAGATGAGGCATTTTTGTATCTATCGGAGGTTCTAGGGTCGAGCCCGATGCTGTCAAAGTCTGAGACATAACGAACGAAGGTTAGTAGTTGAGCCCTCTCAAGACGGGCTACTCCACTAAGCGTAAGCCAGTCGGAGCGATGGAACGTTCAGCCTGTGGCAACTCAACGACGAACTCGGTGCGATGCGCCGGGAAAACATGCTCCGAAAGTAGAACTGCTCGCCCATCTGTGTCAGTTGTGATTCGTGTGCACCGTAGAACTGGTGAGCCGACCGGAATACCGAGCAACTTGGCGCTCTCGGGCGATGCTGCATCGGCCCCAATCGTCTGAGTCGCTCCCTTCAGGGGCACCTCTAAGAGTTCATAAAAAGGAGACCGTTCAACATCGGCGCGTGACAGCTGTTGACCCAAATCAGCCCGACACCACACCGTGACTAAGGCGAAAGGTTCACCGTCGGCGAGGTTTAAGCGTTTGACCCGCAAAACCTGTTCCGCGCTGAGGACCAACTGCACCTGCTGTGATGCTTTTTCAAAAGCAAATTCTAAAATCCGTCGTTCGGGGCGAATACCGCTATCGCTTAATTGCGCCTCAATCGTGGCCAATTGCCCGAGACTCTGTTGCAGAGGTGCTGCCGCCACAAACCACCCGAAACCCTGCCGGGCGTCCACCAAACCGTCTTCTCGTAGAGTCTCTAAGGCGCGACGAATAGTCACGCGACTGGCATCAAACTCGGTGCCTAATTCGGCCTCTGAGGGCATCACCCGACCTGCGCCATAGACGCCAGATTGCACCCGAACTCGCAACTCGTCGGCTATCAGTCTGTACCTAATCTGGCGCACACTTGTATTATACTTGTCTCATGAGATCCATTTCATCTGGCACACCCGTTGAACTTGTCAACACTGTCTACGCCACCCTCGCCGAGCGGGTTTCACTCGGTCGTCAGCGTCTCGGTCGTCCACTGACTTTGGCTGAAAAGATCCTCATTAACCACTTGGTTGACCCCACCACGCAAGACATGGAGCGCGGCGCAAGTTACGCCGATTTCAACCCCGATCGCGTAGCCATGCAAGACGCGACTGCGCAAATGGCTTTGTTGCAGTTCATGACAGCAGGACTTCCGACGACCGCTGTTCCATCGACTGTTCACTGCGACCATCTCATCTTGGCCAAAGTTGGCGCCAAGATCGACCTCGGCGTCGCCATTGACGACAACCGCGAGGTGTACGACTTCTTGACGAGCGTGTCGGCCAAGTACGGCATTGGCTTTTGGGGTCCAGGTAGCGGGATCATTCACCAAGTTGTCCTCGAGAACTACGCATTTCCCGGTGGGATGATGATCGGCACCGACAGCCACACGCCAAACGCTGGCGGACTCGGAATGGTTGCTATCGGTGTCGGTGGCGCTGATGCTGTTGATGTGATGACAGGTTTCCCATTCAATGTGAAGTGGCCCAAAGTCATCGGAATCAAACTCACCGGAACACTCAGCGGCTGGTCTTCGCCAAAAGATGTCATTCTTGAAGTCGCACGCGTCCTGACAGTGGAAGGTGGCACGGGTGCAATCGTCGAATATTTCGGTGAGGGTGCGGACAGCATTTCAGCGACAGGCAAAGCAACGGTGTGCAACATGGGTGCTGAGATTGGGGCAACTTGTTCAGTCTTTGCCTACGACTCCAACATGTCAAGTTATCTCACAGCCACCAATCGCTCCGGTATCGCTGCCGCGGCTGACAAAGTTGCCAACGATCTTCGTCCTGATGAAGGAGCACATTATGACCAACTCATTGAGATCAACCTCGATGATCTCAAACCACTGATCAACGGACCTCATTCGCCTGATCGCGCTCACAAAGTTGGTCAACCCATGGGTGACGCCGCTCGCGAAAACGGCTGGCCTATCGAGGTATCTGCAGCACTCATTGGGTCCTGCACCAACTCGTCTTATGAAGACATCACTCGTGCTGCCTCCATCGCACGTCAAGCAACAGCACGCGGTCTGCGCGCCAAATGTGAACTCCTAATTAGCCCTGGGTCAGAGCAAATTCGCGCAACTATTGAACGCGACGGTCTACTCGCCGATCTTGAAGCCATCGGCGCCACCGTGTTAGCCAATGCTTGTGGCCCGTGTATCGGTCAATGGGAACGCTCGAAAAAGACCACAGAAACGCCCAACAGCATTATCAACTCGTTCAACCGCAACTTCCCCAAGCGCAATGATGGCTCGGTTCATACTCTCAGTTTTGTGACCTCGCCCGACACCGTCATGGCTGTGGCATTGTCAGGACGTCTTGACTTTGATCCGACCGTTGACACCATTGCCGCTCCTGATGGTACGCAAGTACGCCTTGAAGCCCCAGTTGGGGAAGTGCTACCAAGCAATGGTTACGACACTGGTTCGAATACTTTCACCGCTCCCCCAGCCGATGGCGCTGGTATCTCCGTCGCAGTTAGTCCAACCAGCACACGTCTGCAATTACTCGCGCCCTTCCCCGCATGGAATGGCAAGGACTACCTCGGACTCCCGGTGTTGATGAAAGCCAAAGGCAAGTGCACAACCGACCATATTTCAGCGGCTGGTAAATGGCTGACCTACCGCGGACACTTAGAAAATATTTCCGGCAACTTATTCATCGGCGCAGTTAATGCATATGACGATGCGGTAGGTGAAGGAAAAGACATCATCGATGGCGCCACTCGTCCCTACCCCGAAATTGCCAAGAACTACAGCAACGCCGGTATTCAATGGTGTGCCATTGGCGACCGCAACTACGGAGAAGGTTCTTCACGCGAGCATGCCGCTATGGAACCGCGTT
>SYDZ01000295.1 GCA_005801025.1 Actinomycetota bacterium | reverse complement strand
GAAACACCAGAAACCAAAAGCATTGATACGAGGGAAAGCCACATCACGGGCACCGATTTGCAGCGGTACGAAATAATTAGCAAAACCTGCCGCCATCGGCATCACGAATAAGAACACCATCGTCGTGGCATGCATCGTGAACATTTGGTTGTACTGATCGGCGTTGAGAACTTTTCCGTCGGGAGCAATAAGTTGCAAACGAATTAAAAGTGCTTCAATTCCACCAATCACGAAGAAAACGAAGGCCGCAACACCGTACATGATGCCGAGTTTCTTGTGATCAACAGTCACTACCCAGTCGCGCCAACTTGATGACGCCTCAGGGCGCTTAAAAACACCGAGTGCTTCACTTGGCTTCACGCCCGCGGGCACAGCACCCGCAATAGCAACCTCGGTGGAGGGACGTTCGATGATGGTCATCTGATTGTTCTCCGTTATTTCCGCTCAAGTAAATAAGCCACGATTGAATTAATTTGATCTTCTGTTAAGCCGAGGGCTGGCATGCCGCGATATTTACCGCCAGTCGCGGCCAAATTTTCAGGATTTGCATACATCGGCTTCTTGCCCGGAGCGTTACGCAACCATTCGCGAAGGTCTTTCTGATTCAAACAATCAGTTGTCACACCATTCAGGTACTTCGCACCGAAAGTGGCAGAGTCAGATTTCCAGACATCTTCACGACACTCAGGAGTCAAGAGATCCCATGATGCACCAGCAAATGTATTGCGGGTCATCAAATTAGTCAGGTTCGGCGCCGCACCAGAGACCATGTACTGATCGGGAGCAGAAATAATTGGTTCTCCAACAGCGTTTAACAAACCATTGACTTGATGGCAACGACTGCATTGTTGAATGAACACTCCTTCACCTTCGGCGGCCAAAGTGCCCGCTGCCGGCGAGGTATAAGCCTCAAGTTGGTTCGCTACCCAAGCGTTGTAATCGGCACGCGATAGCACCACTGCTTCCATGCGCATATACGAATGAGACAAGCCACAGAATTCGGTGCACTGACCCGCATAAATGCCGGGCTTTGCGCCTTCGAGACGCAGTAAGTGTACGCGCCCAGGAACACTGTCTTTTTTACCGTTGAGCTTGGGAATCCAGTAGGAATGGATGACGTCACGACTTGTGACCCGTAGTAGCACTTTGGTGTTTTCGGGGATGACGAGTTGACCTGAGGTCACGATCGGAGCGGTAATGCCGTACTGTTCGGCATTCGGACCAACGGCCGGGTAGTCATATTCCCACCACCACTGTTGACCCGTGACGTTAATGGTCATTTCAGTGTCGCTGGTTTTAGCCAACTTGAAAATTGATCCCGCCGTGGGGATTGCGACACCTAGGAGGATGAGCGCCGGAATCACCGTCAAAACAACCTCAACAACTGGCTTTCCATGAGTTTGTTCCGGGATTGCTTGGCCACGATCACGGTATCGCCAGATCGCCCAACCGATCGCCACAAGGACAATGACGCCGACAACGCCTGCGACATAGAACACTGGTCGTTGCAAGTTATCAATTTGCTCAGCGTTGGGTCCTGCAGGCTGCCAAGTGTCTTGAGGTGCATCTCGCGCGCAACTAGCTAAAAATGTCAGAGCCGATACGGCGAGTGAAGCCTTGAGGGCTGCATGCCCACGAGGCAGAATTTTCATCGGCTCAGCGCCTCGGTCTTTCATAGTTTCAACGGTACTCATGATCTCAGTTCAGTTCTCTATGTGGGGCTAGGTGACTCACGGCACCAATACCTCAATGGACGAGTCCTCAACACCAGAAACAACGATGTTGTAGGGGCTTTGTGGACTCGCAGATGAAGGTTTAGGAATGCGAACAATAATGGCTTGCTCTCCGCCCTCGCCGATCAACGCTGTGCATGCCTGTAATTTTGAATCTCGCGTGACCCCACCGCCAAGATCTTCAACGACATTGCCGTAATTCAGGATCATGCGATGTTCGCCGACCGATTCGTTGCGGAACAGGATCGTCAAATCGTAGGAACGTTGCAGGCTGATCGATGTCAGCGGATCAGGAAATCCATCCATCTCGGCATACAACTCGCCGTCTTTGAAAATGACCGTGGCCGCAACGCTGCTCTTCGCAGACACCGCGCGACTGGCTTCCTCGTCATATTCTTCGGCTTCTTCGCCGCAGGGATGAACTGCATAGTGATCGTATTCTGCTGCTTCAACGAGTTCGTGACGTTCACCGTTGAGTGCCGTTGCCAAACCCACACCAGTCAAAGCCACGAGAGCGACAGCACATGCCCCACCAACTAAAGTCTTACTGACGCCGCGCCGAACTGATACGAGCGATCCACCCACTAGGACCACAGTGCCCACGACCCCGAAGATGATGGGACCAGCCCCAGTTGAAACTGACAACATGATCCGCGAGAACGAGAGCACAATCACCGTCAGTAACAGCGCTCCGCCGATGGGGATCTCCAACGGATGCACGACCCAGCCGCGTACTTTGTCGTTGTAAGTAGCATCAGCCGAGGCGCGATCACTCCAGTTTGTAATCATCCATTCACCAAACATGGCGATTGACAGAGCAACACCGATCTTAAAAATGCCCGGTGAACTGATCAGACCAACGACCACCATGCCAAGCGATAACGCTGAGGCAAGTGGCCACCAACTATTACCCGAAGCACTCTGAGCAGCAGGAGCAGATGCGTGTGCCGTGGTATCAGTGGAGAGCACATGTCCATCACGGACATACGAGGCAATACCACCGAGAAATAGCAGCGAAACTGCTAGGAAAATTAATGCGATTGAACCGAGTGAACTGCCATCATGAGCGACGACCCACACCAAGGCGCCAACAAAAGACAATGTCCCAAGTCCGTAGAAAAGTTTTGAGCTAGTTGTAATCATGATTTAGTAACCGTCACTTCTGCACATAGACGATGAACCACACTGGGCAAAACGCCACCGTTAGGAAGTACCAATAGAGAGCGTGGGCTGACAAGAGTTCAATGTCTTTACTGCGACCACCCAAATATCGAAAAGCAGCAACAGCGGTGTACACCAAGCCCGATAACAGCAAGGCTGTCATGGCGCCAGTGGCCGCATAGAACATCGAGTGGAATGCGCCATCACGAGCGGCCACTCCCATCTGCGTCCAAATAAAAATCTGTGCATTGAGAATTGCCAGCGTCATCAGTGCCGAAACACTGAGTGCCAATCCAGTGTGCGGGCGATCATTGCGCTTCGCCGAATAGACAGCCCATTGAGCCATCACGCACACCACGAAGAAACCGATCAACATCAAGTTGGTCGCTATCTCCGGGACGATGACCTTTTCTGGCATCCAATCCTTGATCAGTCCTCGCTTGAGGGACTCACGAACGGGGGCATCAGCACGGAACTTCAGCCAAGTGGCCATCATTCCACCGATCAACATCATTCCAGCAGCGCCAGCGACGGCAGTTCCAACAAAAACTTGACGGCGCGATGCTGGTTGAGGAGCAGCAGGTAAAGCAAGCATCAGGCACCCTTTCCAGTTGAGGTGGAGGACTTCATATCGGCAAAGGGACTCGCCGACCCAACAACAGCAAGAGCGGCAAAGTTCTCAACAGGTGGTGGCGAGGTCGTCGCCCATTCAAGCGTGCTGCCATCCCACGGATCATCACCAGCAGTTGTTCCACTGGTGAAACTTTTCAAAGCCAGAGCGATGAAAGCCACGGTAACGAAAAGCATCAAAACAAATCCACCACATGTTGCGATGTTCCAAAGATCTTGCGCTCCGCTGTAGGAAAAACCATTTACTAGTCCGCTGGGTTGATCAGCGAAGCCAGCAACCATGTACGGCAGCGAGCCCAACAGAGTGGCAACAAAACCCAATAAAGCCAAGGGGATCGCCGCTTTATCGGGGATGCTCCGTCCCCATAATTTAGGACCCCAATAACAGATACCACCGAAGGCAATCATCACTGCGCCGAATGTGACTGCCACATAAGTGCCAGCTTCGAAGATTGTTCCCGACAATCCAGCATCTTCAATCCCGCTCAGAATGTGTGCCGCAGAACCTTCAAGAATGCCGAGCAAACCGAGCAGAACGAAGGCCAATGGGGCTGCTACTCGAGGTTGAGCCGACTTCAATGTCAGTAATGACACACCGAAGACGCCGAGTAAACCTAGAACTGGAAGAACAGTCAGAAGTACGAACGGTAAAAGATCAGCGATCTTGTCACCAGCATTATCTAAGAACTTGGCGCCTTCCCATGGAAGCGTGACTGTTGTTTGAGTGACTGCCGATAACACCGAAATGCCGACAAGGCCGACAGCGACGAACGCTGCTGGGCGTTGCGCCAAACGCGAACGATTCATTGTTGGTACGACATCAAGGACGATACCAAGTGCCGGGATCGCAAGAAGATATGTAAACGGCTGTGAGAGTGACCACCCAATCCAACGGTTGACACCAAAGTTGCCACCAAAACCAAGTCGTGCGTAACGATGATCAATGTAGAGATAAATCGTGGTACCAATCAGAACAGGCATCGCCAAAACAAGCGCCAGCGCTCCGACAAAAGATGACCAGGCGAATAAAGGCGCTCTTAAAATTCCCATCCCTGGGGCACGACTTGTCAGCACGCTCACGACGATGGAAATTGCCGTTAGTAAAACACCGAGGCCCAATAACACCGACGATGCGAGGTACAGGTCAACTAGATCTGACTCGCCTCCACTCGGACCACCATTACCGATGATTGCGGCGATTGCCAAACCAAGACCCGTCAGCCACATCCAAAATCCACTCGCAGCCAAACGTGGGAAAGCGATGGAACGTGCCCCGAGTTGCAAAGGCACAACGGCGATTGCCAAACCAAGAAGAAGTGGAACAACAGCACCAAAAGTCAGTAACAGTCGCGTCGTTGCCAAAACCTGGGTCACCGATTTCTCTGAGAGAATTTGATAACTGTCAGCGTTGATTCGCTCAAAAGCAATCAACACTGCGAGAACCAGGCCAGCCAATAAAGCGATAAGCCCAGACCCAATAAAAAGTCGACCCACTCGCTTGTGATCAGCCGTTGTCAACCACGCCGATACCGACGATGTTGAAGCGTGTGCCTGCGAGTTCTGATGTGTTTCAATTAAAGACATTCGAGATAACTCGCTTCACGCGCAACGAGAGGAATGTGACATTCCTCGGGGGTCTCACAACAATTTCCAAACTCTGATATTACTCACTTACTCCTGCTTAGACCTAAATCCCCGAGCAACTTTGCACCGCTGACATACTTGAAACGCAAGATGTTTAGAAACCGTGGCGCACACATACATCGACCGCCATGGCCACGAAAAGCAAAGTCACATAAGTGATCGAAAAACCAAAGACGCGCATCGCCCGCGCCGTGCTCGGGTTTCGACTGAGATCAACCGTGCTGGCGGTGAATGCCAGACCTAAAACGAGGGCCGACACCCAATAAATCGGTCCCAAATTGGCCACGGGGGCCAAAATGAGGGTGACAGCCGTTAAAAGCACGGTGTAGACCAGCATCTGGCGGATGGTCTGCTTCATCGGCACGACCGAAGGCATCATTGGCACTCCGGCAGCCTTATATTCATCGGAATGCTTGATCGCAAGGGCCCAAAAATGGGGTGGCGTCCACAGAAATATGGCTGTGAACAGGATAAATGGCTCCCAAGCCAAAGAATTTTGCACTGCTGCCCAGCCCACGAGAACCGGTACGGCCCCCGCCGCCCCACCAATGACGATGTTTTGCTTACTCGTGCGCTTTAACCACAAACTGTAGACAAAGACGTAAAACAATGTGGCCGATAACGCCAAAACAGCAGCCCAGAGGTTAGCGCCCACCCAAAGGACCAAAAAAGCGGCGACTTGCAGGGCTAATGCGAAAATCATGGCGTCTCGAGGAGAGATCAGTCCGGTGACTAGAGGACGGGTTTTGGTGCGATCCATCAAAGCGTCGATATCACGATCAATCACCATATTGATGGCGTTTGCCCCGCCCGCGGCCAGGGTCCCTCCCAATAAGGTCACGGCCACTAAGCCCCACGATGGCCAACCCTGTTCGGCAAGGACCATGGTCGGGACCGTCGTAATCAATAACAGTTCGACCACTCGCAACTTCATCAACACGATGTAGCCGCCAAGAACCGATGTTGGCGCCCGTCGGACACCATGTACAGATACCCCACCCGACTTCAGCCGAGAAGGCACTACGGGGCGCGAACCAAGAGACATCAATAAAGAGCGTACGCGAGTGTGAATACGTCAACCAACCGAGACAATGAAGGAGTGAAGATACATGGCGTGACTCTCGTCGCCGCGACGCCGGCCACCAAGGAACGTACGGAGTTCGATGAGTCAATAGCACCCGATCATCCGTGGATCGTTTTGGTCTGGAATGACCCCATCAATCTCATGAGTTACGTCACTTTTGTGTTGCAGAAATTATTTGGCTACAACCTTGAAAAAGCTACTCAACTAATGCTTGATGTCCACGAAAAGGGCAAGGCCGTGGTGGCTAGCGGTCCAAAAGAAAAATCTGAAATGGATGTTTATCGGCTCCATGAGCACGGTTTATGGGCAACCATGGAGAAGGATTCACTCTGATATGGCGCGTATCAAACCTCCTTTCGCGGCCACGAAAAAGGGCTTTTCTTTCAATCTCGGTCCCGAGGAGCGCCATGTCGTGCGGCGCCTGATCGGTGAAGTTGGTGAACTTCTCACAACCTCCGTTGCTGATGACCCAAAAATGGCGCGTCTCTTCCCCCCTGCCTACAGCGCCAACGAGGAGGCTGAAACGGAGTATCAACGATTGATGCGCGACGAGTTAGTCGCCAGTCGTCTGCATTCCATTGCGCAAGTGGAGGAGTTTTTGGCAGACGATTCAGTGGGTCTACTGACATTCGCCCAACTTGACGCCTTTTCAGCCTCACTCAACAGCGTTCGCCTGGTTTTGGGCACCCTGCTGGGGGTTGGTGAGGCCGATGAGGATCTTGATGACGAAGATCCCCGAACGGATGAGTTGGCGTTATATAACTTTTTGTCATGGCTCTTAGAAAATGCGATCCAAGCCCTGATGGATTCGTCTGTCTAGGTGGAGACTGTCGCCCATCCTGTTAGGGTTGCCACGCTCTCAATCGGACGAGTACCTAGCCCCCATCGTCTAGTGGCCTAGGACACCACCCT
>SYDZ01000294.1 GCA_005801025.1 Actinomycetota bacterium | reverse complement strand
CGCGAATCACGGTTTTGGACAGGGGATGTCTGGAAGTTGATTGATATCTTGGCGTACGCTCGCCCAAAACTGATTCTTCTGCCGATTGATACATCACCGACTGGAAGTTTGATGATCTTGTGCGCCGATCCAGATAACCGCAACCTATGGAACAATTACGATGTCACCGTGCAAAATGCCATTGCTATAACCACTGAACCACCGCGAGCGATCGTGGAGCGGACTGGAAAAATTGATCCAAAAGATCAGTTGCTGGAGCACATTTTTTCTATCTTGCTTGAGGCTCGTAGAAAACAGGACTACACCGGCCTTGGCGAGTATCTGCGCCACTTCATCAGCGGAGCGCTACCGCGCGCTGTCGTCAAATAAAATTTTAGATATCTGTGTCACTTGCAAGTGGCCCAATCGCACCGATGGCGTCGAAGTACGCTAAGTGTGCCTGAGCAATACTGACGATGTCCACATCATCAACAAGGTCGATTCCCAAGTCTTCAACTTTGCTTAAAAGAAATCCGATGAGTGAGTCATCGCTGACCACAACGGCAGTTTCTTGATCCTGACGATGGTCCACTGCTTTATCAGGTAATAGACCTTTGGCATGGAGCCAGTTCATGTGCAATACCAACAACTTCTCAAGCTCTTCCATCGTGAGTCGGGCCTGAGTTGATTCGGGTAATGACATCGCCACAAAATCAGCAGCTTGTTCAAGTTGATACACCGCTCGTGGTGCAAGCGCATCAAGCCGTCTCGCTTCACGGCCGATCGTCAACGCCGCAATGAGAAAAACGCTGACACCAGCGAGGACAATGAACAACCAAATCACAACGTCACGCTAACCGTCATCATCATGTGGTCTCGGATCATTGTGCATACACCAGGAGTCCGAAACCCACTCGGTCAGGTCAGATATGTGGCTTTCTTCAGATACCGATGCGCTGTGCGAGCAACTCGCGGTGGTACGTCGGGTCACCGAACAACAATTCGGATGACTTGGCGCGCTTGAAGTAGAGGTGTGCTGGGTGTTCCCATGTGAAACCAATACCACCGTGAATCTGAATGTTTTCGGCGGTTGCGTGGAAGTAAGCCTCGGAGCAGTAGGCCTTGGCGAGTGAAGCAACCGATGCGAGCTCGTCGTTCATTTCGCTGGCGCACCACATGCCGTAGTAGGCAGCAGACTTGGCCGATTCAACCTCGAGCAACATGTCTGCGCACTTATGCTTAATGGCCTGGAACGAACCGATCGGACGTCCGAACTGCACGCGAACCTTGGCATATTCAACGGCCATGTCGAGAACCTTTTGTGCTCCACCGACTTGCTCGGCGGCAAGACCAACAGCAGCAAGATCAAGCACAGTTGACAGCACAGCCCAGCCAGCACCTTCGGTACCGATGAGTGTCGCCGGAGTATCGCTGAACTCAAGTTTGGCTTGTTTACGAGTCTGATCCATCGTTGACAAAGCAGTACGTGTCACACCGGCAGCGTTGCCATCAACAGCAAACAAACTGGTGCCCTTGCTGGTCTTGGCAGCCACAATGATGAGATTCGCGGTGTGTCCGTCGAGAACGAACATCTTGGTGCCGCTCAAGGTGAACGACGATCCACTTCCTGATGCCTGCATCGTAATGCCGCTCTCATCCCACTTGCCCGAAGGCTCGGTGTAAGCGAGGGTTGCGATGGTCTCACCAGCGGCAATACCAGGGAGGTACTTCTTCTTGGCAGCCTCATCACCCGAGTGAATGAGAGTGTTAGCGGCGAGAACAACAGTGGCGAAGTACGGAGCACACAAAAGTGAGCGACCCATTTCTTCGAGCACAACGCCGAGTTCGACGTAGCCGTAGCCCGAGCCACCGTAGGCCTCAGGAATGTGCAGGCCCTGCAGGCCCATTTGCTCGCCCATCTGCGACCACACGGCCTGGTCGAAACCGGCCTCAGTGTCCATCTGTTCGCGCACTGACGCTTCGGTGCTCCTTTTATCAAGGAAAGCACGGACTGTTTTACGGAGTTCTTCTTGTTCTTCTGAGAATGCAAAGTTCATAAAACAAAGTATGTCCGAACCGCAAGAGTCTGCTCAAATCAAAGTGTGTACCATTGCGTACACAAAATTGATAGGGTGTCTGTATGTCTCAAGCACGACCCCCGATTGGTATCCGACAGCTCCGAGCCGATGTCGCAGCAGGCGTTCGACGAGCCGGAGCCGGCGAACACATCGTGATCTCCATTGGCGGACGACCCATTGCCCAACTTGGTCCGTTGGGCGCACCCGAGGGACAGGCCCGACTCAGCGACTTGATCGCCCGAGGATTGGTCATCGCCCCACGACGCACCGGCGATTACCGACCAACAGCAGCTGTCTCAGCGTGGAGCGAAAGTCGGATTGACAAACTACTGCGCGATATCCGATGACAATTTTTCTCGATTCATCAGCGCTCTTGAGCGTGGCGATTGAAGGTCGTGGTCGCCAAGTTGTTTTGGATATTTTAGAAAGCGAAGCCGATTGGTGCGCGTCCGCTCTGGCGTTATCTGAGGCACTTGCACTAGTCCCGCGCCTCAGTGATGAGAAATTTGTACAAGATGACGTTGAAGATGCTGTGCGATTATTGTGGGATCGCATGAACATCGTTCCAGTTGATCAAATGTGTCTTGACCGTGCCGCAATGATCGCTCGCGAACAGCCCGTGCATATCAATGACGCAATTCATTTAGCGGCCGCTGATCGATTGCCACGACCGCTGCGATTTGTCACATTTGATCCTGCTCAAATTCCCGTTGCGTTGTCAATGGGTTACGACGTCATCAGTTCGTGAGTCGGGCTTGCACAGTGCCAAATATGGCATGTTTTCTCGCCCAACTAGTCAGGCATCAGGAAAATCAATATTATCACGCAGCGCGTCTTGTAGTGCGTCAATAATCATCGCAACATCGGCATAATTCGGATTGCCGGTATCCACCAGCGGAGGCACTAACCCCACTGATTCTTTAATCGTCGCGCCGCGTCGCACTCGATCAACGAGTCCGCCAAACTCATTGGTTGACAGCGATGTTCTCACAGTCCGACTAATGATTTCAGTTAAACGTGGGAACTTAGACAAGAGATCAGTGCCCGACGCCTGCGCTGTGAGTGCTGCGAGAATCTCGCGCTGTCTTCCCATGCGGTTGTAATCACTATCAGCCTTACGGGTACGGGCAAAAGCAATCGCCGTTGTTCCATCCATAGTGACAACACCAGGCCCAATCGAGCGGGCGTTCGGGGTCTTTGAACCTGGCAGTGCCTTCGGCAGCGGAATCTCTTTTGCGAGAGTCATTGTTACCCCACCAAGCGCATCGACAATGTCGGCGAAACCTTGCATATTGATCAACACATAGTCGTCAATCAACAAATTCATTGAATAACTCAGTCCTGAAGCCAAAGCGACTACCTCAGGTTGCAAATTGCCCTGCGTATAACTTGCAGCTATTTCAGGACGAGAAATTACATAGGTATAGACCGCATTGGTCAACTGCGTGAAACCATTGGGGAACTCCTGAGCCATTGCGCTGCCTGGAGGAAACTTCAATTGGGACAAGTTGCGCGGTATCGAAATCATCGCCATCCGCCCAGACTCTTCATGAATGGTGACCAAAATCATTGAGTCCGTGCGTAACCCCGAGCGACTCGGACCTTCATCGCCACCGAGCAGCAGGATGGTTTCAAAACCATCCTCGCCCTGATTCATTGACAGTGGATCGTCGCTACCAGAGGTGACAAAGACTTGATCAATCGCGTCCACTAAATCTTGACTTCGCGCCACTGACCACATCGCTGGCAGGGCAAGCACAATGACTCCTACAGAAGCAACCCAAGAAGCCAACCGTCGTGGTGATCCTTCGGTTCGAGAACGGATCACTTCAACCACGGCAATCACTCGGGTCGCTACAAAAAGAAGAGCGATGATCTGCACTGATAACAAAATTGTGGTGTCCAAAACCAAACTGGTGATGTTCTGGCGACGAATGATGGCGACGGCAATGGCCGCCAGTGGAATCACAAATCCGAGAAGAAGCAAACTCCACGAAAGTACCCGACGACGAAAGAACGACCCCACTCCAGGCGCAGCCAAGGCTGCCAAAACAGACCTCGTCGGGCCACGACGAGGTTGCATAGCCTCAACTGAACCTTCCGCAGTAGATGACAGCGGTTCTCCACCCAATGCCTCGGTCCGACTCGGAGTCGCAAGATCACTGAAGTCAAAACGATCCGGAGGCAGTGACACGACTGACACTCTAAAGCGAAAACAGTTGTCTTTGTTGTTCACCATCACCAGCAGGGCTGTGTCATGCGAGACTGTTGGAATGACCGACGCTGGACTGGACGCAACCTTGCACTGGTCCGATTCGGCTGTCGAAGTGCACAAATTGGTCGTCGGTCCTTACGACAACAATGTGTTCGTGATTCGTTGCCGAGAATCAGGCGACGCAGTGTTAATTGATGCTGCAAACGAACATGAGAAGTTGCTGCAACTCTGCCAACGACTTGGCGTGCGGCGAGTCCTTGAAACTCACGGACACTTTGACCATATTCAAGCCATACCCGCGATGCGGGAAGCTGGCTATCACGTTGCCGTCACCGAACTTGACGCCCCGATGCTCGGCGACATGGGCTATGACGCGTTTTTAGGTCACGACGATGTCATTGAAGTCGGACGCTTGCGCCTACACGCAATTCACAATCCTGGACACACGCCAGGTTCGATTTCATTTCGCGTTGAGAATACTCCGCTCTTGTTCACGGGCGACACTTTATTTCCTGGTGGACCCGGCAACACCAAACTCAACGGTGGATCATTCGAAACGATCATCAACTCCATTGATAACCTTCTTCTGGTTTATCCGCACGACACAATCGTGTTGCCCGGACATGGATTAGACACGACTATCGGTGCCGAACGACCTCATCTTCAGGAATGGATTCAGCGT
>SYDZ01000293.1 GCA_005801025.1 Actinomycetota bacterium | reverse complement strand
TTGCTTTCACCTGGTGAGCTTTTGGCGTCACTACAGCCGTCAACAATGTCGGCAACTCGGTCACCAAATTTTGATCGAATGCGATCGCTCATCTCTTCACCCGAGATTTTTTCGGCGTCTTCAACAGCATCGTGGAGCAAGCCAGCGATTGCAAGGTCCTCATCGCCGCCGCTCTCGAGCACCAGACCAGCGACGGAGAGTAGATGCGAGACATAAGGGATCGTAGTGTCTTTGCGGATTTGCGAACGATGAACATCGTGGGCGAACTGAAGTGCACTAACGAAGCGATCAGTGAGGAAGGATTCTTGTAGCGAAGAAGTCATAAGAACGTTCTAGCCGAAAAAACGTTGAGCGGGCGATTGTTGGATCAAAGCAAGGGCTTGGGCCACTGAACTCCCAGTTGTGCAAGAGTGAGGTCACCTTTGCTGTAGTTGCAACCAGAACATGACGTCACCAGATTCTCCATATCGGTCAGTCCGCCATGACTACGGGGAACAATGTGGTCCGGAGCAGCCATGCTCCAGAGAAATTTGGCATAGTCAACATTTTTGATAGCGCCGTTTTTACCAGATCCTTTTAACGAACCGTTGACGAGACGGAGACCTGGAGTTAGTTCGGGAAAGGCTTGGATTAACTGATGAATTCTGCTCCCCTTGAAGCGAGTGAACACCGGCATATCACAATATCGACAGATGCAATCATCACGAAGGTAAACCTTCTTAGCGAGAGATTCTGAGACTTGCTTTGCGATCGGACCGTCAAAATCAGACTTCTCTAAGTCGGCCCACTTCTTGCCTCTTAGTTTGGAATTAGTTATTCCGAGATTCCATAAATGGATCAGTTTGTCACCGTCCACAGACTTCCATTTTTGTCGGGCTAGATCCTTGTTGCCATTTTCGAATGCGGCAATCGCCTCGTCTGTGGCCAATGCGGCGCTAAATACGACCTCGAGATCGCCGGGTTCCCCATAGTGAAATTGAAAAAATTCAACGGGCGAATTGAAGATGAAGCCATCCCCTTCAGCGATGGTTGTAACCGAGCCGAGATTTAACAATCCATCACGCATAGTTGATGCTTGAGATCTCGTTCAGTTTTGTGAGTTGATGATGGGCCTCAATTAAACGCACAGTTCCCGAATATGAACGCATCACCAAACTCTGTGTCGTTGCTCCACCAGCATGAAAACGCACACCCTTGAGCAACTCGCCATCAGTCACCCCAGTAGCGGCGAAGAAACAGTTATCGCCGCGCACCAAATCATCGGTTGTCAGAACTTGATCAAGGTCATAGCCGGCCTCAAGAGCAGCGATCCGCTCCTGCTCATTGCGGGGCCACAACTTGCCTTGAATTTCTCCGTTCATGCACTTCAATGCCGCAGCCGATGTCACTCCCTCAGGCGTTCCACCGATACCAAATAACACATCCACACCAGCATCAGGCCACGCCGTTGCAATCGCCCCGAAAATGTCTCCGTCACTAATCAACTTGATCCGCGCCCCAGTGGCACGCACTTCTTTGATGAGTTCATCGTGGCGCGGTCGGTCGAGAATCATCACCGTTAAGTCGCGCACGTTTTCACTCTTTGCCCGCGCAATCCACTTCAGATTGTCGGTGTACGAGGCATTGATGTCAATGCATCCCTTGACATCAGGCCCAACAGCAATCTTTTGCATATACATACATGGGCCCGGATCAAACATCGTGCCTTTTTCTGAAACCGCAATCACCGACAACGCATTGCCACGTCCATATGCAGTCAACGTTGTGCCATCAATCGGGTCTACAGCGACATCAGTTTGAGGGCTCGTCCCATCGCCGACTGACTCACCGTTGAACAACATCGGGGCTTCATCTTTTTCACCCTCGCCGATGACGATCACACCACTCATCGGCACCGTCGCCAGCACGGTGCGCATGGCGTCGACGGCGGCCTTATCGACACCATTTTTGTCCCCACGACCAACCCAACGAGACGCTGCAAGTGCGGCCGACTCGGTGACTCGGACTAATTCCATTGCGAGGTTACGCGAAGGTTGCTCAGGCATGAATCCAACGGTACTCCCTCAGCCACGGTCAAGCCCCTACTCTCGGAGTATGAGCCCCATCACGAGACTCTCACCCGTAGATTGCCTCGCTGGTCGCGATATCACCGAACCCCGTCTTGGGCCTGATGGCTCGATGATCGGGGTAATTATCAGTGATCCTGAGGGTGCGTTTTTGCACGTTCTCACACTCCCCGAGAACCATGCTAAGCGGGTTTCAACTTTGGCGTTACGTTCCGGTCGCAGTCTTGGCGGCGGATGCTTTGATTGGCTCCCAGATTCGTCTGGGGTGGTGGCTGTGGCCAAGTCAGGTGCCTTATGGCTCATCCCGCTACACGGCGAGCCACGCCTTTTGCTGACACCCACACCCGAGCAATCGTTGTTCGCTCCAATCGTGTCACCTCTTGGCAACGAGGTGGCGTATGTGGTCAATCAAGCTGAGATCCACACCGTGGAGATTTCTACTGGTGCGACCAAGCGAATAGATCGTGGGGTCCATAATTTCGTCAATGATCCTGTGTGGTGGAATGAGCAATGGGTGTGGCAGGCATGGAGTGTGCCACATATGGCATGGGATGAAAGCTCGCTCGTGTCCGCCGAAGGGGTGATCGTCGGGGCAAAAAATGTTCAACATCAACAACCCATGACTGATCTTTCATGTACGCATCTTGGTTGGCTTGATGATCGCTCGGGATGGCTGAACGTTGTCACGCACGAGAGCGAACGAATCGCCGAAGACTTTGAACATGGTGGCCCAACGTGGAGTGAGCGCCAACGAAGTTGGTGCTTTGACTCAACGGGTGAACGCATCGCCTTCGTACGAAATGAAGGTGGCTTCGCAAGGCTGTGTGTTGTGCATAGAGCAACTGGGGTAGTGAGCGAAAAAGCCAAGGCAATTCATGGTCAGTTGTCGTGGGTCGGCGAAAATCTCGTAGCTATTCGCACGGGCGGAAAAACACCTACACAAGTTGTTGTCTACGACACTTCTCAAGACATTTGGAGGCGAAAAACTCTGTTGATCGGTCCATCTTTTGATTGGGAGGATCATCCTTCGCTCGTCGAGCCGTCTCTGCTTGAAGTGACTGCTCGTGATGGAGTCACCTTGCATGCTCGTCTGTATTGTGCGCCACAACCCACAGGTCGTCTGGTGTGCATGATTCACGGTGGTCCGACGGATCAATGGCCCGTCAGTTTTATGCCGCGTGTGAATTATTGGATTGATCGCGGTTATGACGCCTTGGTGCCCGACCATCGTGGAAGCACAGGGCATGGACGCGCATTCACCCAAGCGTTGCGCGGTCGCTGGGGCGAACTTGATGGCGACGATGTGTGCGACATTCTGCGTTCATTGCAGAAACCCAAAAATATGGTTGCCGTACTTGGGTCATCTGCTGGTGGGCTGACGGCTCTTGCGGTCGCTGCTCGTGAGAGCGATCTTGTTGGCTGTGTCAGAGTTTGTTTCCCAGTGTGTGATATCGCTGCGCTGGATGCTTTAACGCATCGATACGAGGCCCATTACAACCGCAGTTTGGTGGGCGATGAGCGGCAAACAGTTCACCTCTCGGCGCAACGATCACCAATCAATCAAGCGCTTACGCTCGCCCAGGTCCCGATCTTGATCATTCACGGTGATTGCGACCCAGTTGTTCCCATTGATCAAAGTCGAGCACTGGTTGCGGCGGTCACTGCAGTGGGGGGAGACATTGAACTGGTTGAATTCATCGGTGAAGGACATGGGTTCCGTAATCCCGAGAACAACCATGACGAGTATCAACGTACTGCAGCCTTTCTTGAGAAGTATCTGTCGTGATTGAGAGATAGCGTCTTCTGTGTGACCGACTGGAATCCTCTTGACCCCGATTATGAAAATGTGTTTTACGATCTTTCGTCGTGGTCAATTGATCATCAATCCGAGATGACAGCGGCTTTAGCGCAGGCGGATATTCCCCATGCTTGGGTTGAATCCGAACTTGTGGTTCCAGCGGAGTTTGAAGACAAACTTGACACAATCTTTGATCGCCTTGAAAGAGAACTCGGCATTGGTTCAACCGCTGTCGTAGGTGGCGTGGCTGAAGAGGACGACGTCACTGAATACGAACTTGACGAATATACAGTTGCTGAGCGGCGTGATCTGACGGAGATGTTGATCACAGCACGTATCACCCATCGCTGGTTGGACTCAACCTTGATTGTTCCGACTCCTGCTGAGGAACTTGTGGACGGTCTACTTGATGAACTTGAGGGCAACGATGTGATTTTTGACGATATTGACATGGTCTCCGAATCAGACGAGTGATCGTTCGTGTTGCTCGCTGAAATTGAAATTTGGCATACTCGTCCGCTGACTCCGACCCGTCGCGTTTCTCTTGGGCATTTAGTACTTCCATGTGATCCCACACCCGGTTTCGGTGGTCTGCTGTTAGGTGCCGTCGTCGCTCGCCACGTTGTCGACATTGATGAGGAATTGGTCGCTGACACACCTCGTTTGATTACGCAAATTCAGCGTGGTGAACATATC
>SYDZ01000292.1 GCA_005801025.1 Actinomycetota bacterium | reverse complement strand
TCGTGAAAGAGCTGTCGCGCGGTCTCGGCGCTGACATTGTCTATGAATGTGTCGGTCGCCCATTTGCGGTGCAAAGTGCAGTTGATTTGGCGCGGCGCGGAGGTTCGATGTGCCTCATTGGGTTGGCGGATCAAGAAGCCTCAATCTCACCCGTGCAGTGGCTGATGAAAGAGATTTCTGTGACCGCAGCATTGGCTTATAACCACGAAGAGTTTGAGACATGTATGGGGATGATCGCTGATGGTCGTTTTCGCACCGAACCATTGCATTCACTGACTATTGGCTTGGCTGACCTGGACGCAAGTTTGGCTGATCTTGCGAGTGGCACGTCAACCAATATGAAAATTTTAGTTGACCCGCGGATCTAACGCTCTACGCAGGTTCGCGAACGCCGGCTTCGCGCATCAGCGAGGCATCTTGTTGGTGGAAACGGCCCGTGCCACCAAGCGTGGTCGCACCCGCATCAACGACCAAAGTATGTCCGGTGACATACCGCGCTTCTTCGCTGGCGAGATAGACCGCAGCGTTGGCAATATCTTCTGGCAATCCTGCGATGCCGAGAAGTGAGGTTTTGGCGATGTGAGCCGTTGCCGTCTCAATGGCACTGGCGTCTCCTGTCATAACTGCTGATGTCATTGCCGTAGCCGTATTGCCAGGAGAGATGGCGTTCACTCGAATGCCGTGTTGAGCCAATTCAGAGGCAACTGATTTGGTGATGCCAATGACAGCATGTTTGCAGGCCGTATAACAATGTGGCCCAAGTCCTCCAAGGATTCCGGCAGTACTTGAGGTGGAGATAATGACGCCACTACCTTGAGTAATCATCTGGGGTGAAGCATGCTTCATGCCGAAGTAGACACTGTTCAGCAAGATCGCCACTGTGCGGTTCCAATGATCGGTATTGGTTTCGCTAATGCGTCCAACGGCGCCGACGATGCCAGCGTTGTTGAACATGATGTCTAAGCGACCAAATTCGTTGACCGCTAGTTGAATTGCCGCAGCCACGTGGTCTTCAACTGCAACATCAGTATGTATGAAACGCGTGTTCGGGCCCAGCTCTTTGGCGAGAGATTGTCCTGGAGCATCTTGCAGATCGGCGATGATGACTCGCGCTCCTTCTTCAATGAATCGTCGCACTGAACCTTCACCGATTCCGCTAGCCCCACCAGTGATGACAGCAACTTTTCCCTCTAGGCGACCTTGAGTTCTCATGACTCTCCTTAATCATTGTGCGATGCTTGTCCGCATGTCCCAACATAATGCGCGAGCCCTAGGTGCCGAAGAGTTGATCTTGAGTCATTTTAGTTTGGCGCCGATGCATGACATTGAAAAGCGGGTGCGTTTAGCTGCTGTGGTGCGCACCATCAGGGCGACGGGCACTGAGGTGCCATGGTCAATTGAAGCGCCGAGCGCTGTTGGCTGGGCAAATCCTGCGGTCCATATCGCTGCGCTGGCGAGTGGTATGCGAAAGTTCATGTGATGAACGAACAGATGGGTCACGAGTACAAGCTCAGTCGCTTACGGATGCAAGAGATTGCCCAAGGTTTGAGTGACGAGGATTCGCACAGGATTGTTCCGGCCTGTCCCGAGTGGACGGTGAAAGATCTTTTCTCACATGTCACGGGTTTGGCCGCAGATCTTGCTGGCGGCAAAGGTCCCACAGGGGATACGCAGGTATGGGTTGATGCCCTCGTGACCGATCGACGCCAGCGGACTCTGTCAAGTGTCGTTGACGAATGGAGTGAAGTGGCGCCCGCATTTGAAGCGATGATTGATTCAATGCCGAAGCGCTTGTGGACATTAAGTTATGACACTGTCGTCCACGAACATGATCTTCGTAATGCCGTTCGCCAACCTGGTCAACGAGATTCAAGTGGCGTCAAAATGTCGGCGGTCTTGGGTCTCAAACTCGTCAAAGGTGACCTGGCGGCAAAGTCCTTGCCTGCTTTTCGCGCGGTGATAGATGGCGTCGAACACATTGTCGGTGACGGTGAACCAGCACTCACTCTGAGGGCCTCAGCTTTTGAAACCTTGCGACTTTTAGGAAGCCGGCGGACCGACAGTGAAATGCGCCAAGCCGACTTTGACGGTGATTTGGATGGTTTGTGGAACGGGATTACTCACATGAGTCTTCCCGAGGTGAGTCTCGGGGAGTAGTTCGCCTACGATGGGGCGGGTTATTCACACGAGCATCGCATGCGATGATCACGATCAGGAGAAACGCAATGGGTCAGTTCACAGGCAAGACAGTTCTTATCACCGGAGCCTCCTATGGGCTCGGCGAGGGTTTCGCTGAAGGTTTCGCTCAGGAGGGAGCGGATCTCATCTTGACCGCGCGCACCAAGGATTTGCTTGATGTGGTGGCCGAAAAATGTCGTGTATTTGGCTCGAAGGTGACCGTCATCCCCGGTGATGTCTCAATTGAGGAAGATGTTGTGCGCGTCGTATCTGGTGGTATCGCCGAACATGGCAAAATTGACGTTCTCATCAACAACGCTGGTGTTGTTGATCCACGCGGAATCGCACCCGAGCGCTTTGACATGACCACATGGAATTGGATTATCTCGATTGATCTCAACGGCGCGTTCATGTACATGCGTGAAGTTGGTCGTCACATGCTGGAACGTCAGAGTGGCAACATTGTCAATATTGGGTCCATTCTCGGCAGTGGTGCTAATGAGGCCACCGTTATCGCGTACACCGCAGCCAAGGGTGCTTTACGCAATCTGACGCAGCAGCTCGGTTGCGAATGGGCAGATCGTGGCGTCCGCGTGAACTCTGTGTCACCTGGTTTCGTCGTCACCGAGATGACGGCGCCGATGTTAGCGGCCATGGGAATTGATACCTGGATTGCCAGTCGCACCCCCATGCGACGGATCGGTTTACTCCACGAGATTGTTGCTCCCGTGATGTTCTTGGCTTCTGATGCCGCGAGTTATATCACTGGTCATGATCTGCTCGTTGACGGTGGCACGAATGCCTCTAACGGCACATATCAGATTCCGCCGATTCACCATGAGTGGAATCAGGACACGGCAGCCAGAGTCGGCAAGGGTTATCCAGGCGTGCAGCCTCGTCCAGATTGGTATCAGGCTCTGGAATTAGGAATTCCTGGGCTGCATTACCCTCTCCCCGAGGCCTAAAAACCTGGTTATTTCAAGAGGTCTGTGACGTGATGATCACGCATTGCTGATTGCGCACGCTTGATCACTTCAGTCCACAGTGCCATCGCACGCTCGCTTGATGAGTCAAGGGTACCGACAGCGAACACGGGAATAATCCAACTGTAGAGAACGCCGACTCGGTAGTCCTCTAAGAATTGTGCAAACGGGTAGGAGGTGACTCCGTGGGCCACGAGTTCATCGTGGTATCCCTTGAGCAG